>JBKPKC010000376.1:0-8022 GCA_046765595.1 Nitrospirota bacterium | reverse complement strand
GTCGATCGACGAATATATTGCGGCGAAACGCCGGATCTTCGAAAACCACAGCACCGACGATTTTGCGCTTTTCAATCTGGACGACCCGCGTGTCGCGTCCCTCGCGAACACCGTGCGCGCCAAACGACTCGGTTTTTCAAGACGCCAAGAGGTCGGGCGCGGCTTTGACGGCGGCACGTTCCTCGACGGCGACCGGATCGTCACGACCGTGACGGGAAGCCGGCAAGAAATCTGCCGCATAGGTGATCTGAAAATCATCGGCCATCACAACGTCGAAAACGTCATGGCTGCCGCCACATACGCCGCGCTCTGGGGCTGTCCCTTGGAGATCATTCGCCGGGTCGTGACCTCGTTCCCCGGTCTCGAACATGCCCTCGAACTAGTCAGAGAGCGGCGTGGTGTCCGCTTCGTCAACGATTCGAAGGGGACGAACGTGGATGCGACCTTGAAAGCGTTGGAAGGTATTGATCGCCCCATTTGGCTGATCGCCGGCGGCCGAGACAAAGGGGGAGATTTTTCGCGGTTGACGGAGATGGTCCGCCACCGGGTGAAGCATGCCATTGTGATCGGAGAAGCCGCGCCTCTGTTGAAGGCGGCCTGGGCCGGAGCGACGACGATGAGCGAAGCAAAGTCCTTGCGGGACGCAGTGGAGTGGGCAGCTCGCGAGGCGGCGGCCGGCGATGTCGTACTGATGTCGCCGGCCTGCGCGAGCTTCGACATGTTCCGGGACTACCAGGACCGTGGGCGACAATTCAAATCGGCGGTGCTGTCATTGCCGGAGTAAGGCTGACGTTCCAGGAGGAGTGTTGCTGAGCAATGGCCTCACGATCTGCAGGAACCTTGTCGTTGCCGTGGCCAACGATCGGGCAGCGCTCGGCACCGTCGCGGGTTGCAATGGACCATGTGCTGCTCTTCGTCACGCTGACGCTAGCCTTAGTCGGCCTGGTGATGGTCTTCAGCGCCAGCGCCATCGTGGCCGGAAACCGATTTCAAGACCCCGAGTTTTTCCTGAAGCGCCAGATCGCCTGGCTCGGCTTCGGCGTGCTGCTGATGCATCTCACGTCCCGGATCGATTACCAACTCTGGAAGAAACTGTCGATTCCGATCCTTATCGGCATGGCCGTGCTTCTGGTCCTGGTTCTCGTCCCCTCGCTCGGCGTCGCTGCCAAGGGAGCGAGGCGCTGGTTGCGATGGGGACCTATTTCGATCCAGCCGGCCGAGATGGTGAAGCTCGTGACCGTGGTCTATCTTGCGGCCTACCTGGCCAAAAAGTCGGACAAGCTCGTCTGGTTTCGGAGCGGGCTGCTTCCTGTCTTGATCATCGTGGGGATTCTCAGCGGTCTCGTGTTGCTCGAGCCGGATCTCGGCACGGTCGTCGTCATGGGATTAGTGACCGTATGTCTCTTATTTTTGGGAGGTGCGCGGTTTGCTCATCTCGCGAGTTTGGGATTCTGCGCGATTCCGGTGGTCCTGCTCCTGGTCCTCGGTTCAAGTTACCGGCGGCAGCGACTCATGACGTTTCTCGCTCCGTGGAAGGACGCCTCGGACGCCGGCTTTCAGATCACGCAATCGTTTCTCGCCTTCGGCAGCGGCGGCCCGTTTGGAGTCGGCTTGGGAGAAGGCAAACAGAAATTGTTTTTTCTCCCGGAAGCGCACACCGACTTCGTCTTGGCGCTGGTCGGGGAGGAACTCGGTCTGGCCGGCACGGCTTCCGTCGTTGTGCTGTTTGCCTTGTTTGTCTGGCGGGGATTTCACATCGCGTCACGAGCACGGATGCCGTTCGGAAAATATCTTGGGCTGGGGATCACGCTCTTGATCGGAATCCAGGCGCTGGTGAACGCTGCAGTGGTGACCGGCTTGTTGCCGACCAAGGGACTGACGCTGCCCTTCGTCAGTTATGGCGGTTCGTCATTGGTCGTGAGCTTCGTGGGCGTGGGCATGCTGCTGAGCATTTCACGCGATCGACATGGGGGCGCATCCAAAGGCGGACGCGGTGAGTCCGATCGCTGATGACAATTGTTATTGCAGCCGGAGGGACCGGCGGCCATCTCTATCCGGCCATCGCGCTGGCGCGAGAATTTTTGCGGAGAAATGCGATGACTCGGATCCTGTTTGTCGGCACGACCAGAGGTCTCGAGGCGAAAGTATTGGCGCACGAGGGATTCGAATTGGCCTTGATTAGCGCGAAGCCGGTGATGGGCAGAGGACCGATGGAGGTGCTCATGGGGCTCTGCGCCATGCCCGTCGCGCTCTGGGAATCCCGGAAGATCTTACGAGCACGACGCACCGATCTGGTGATTGGCGTCGGGGGGTATACGAGTCCGATGATGATCGTCGCGGCGGCGCTGACCGGCATTCCCCGGGTGATTCTTGAGCCCAACGCACATCCGGGCCTAGCCAATAAGGCGGTGGGCTCCCTCGTGCAGCGCGTGTTCTTGGCGTTCGGTTCGGCCGCCCCGGCGTTTCCCGCCGACAAAGTCCGAGTCGTGGGGACACCCATCCGTCGTGAATTCCTGACAAGCGCCGGGTCACCGTCGGCGACCAAGCCTGCAGGCCGCCGTCACCTGCTCATCTTCGGCGGAAGTCAGGGAGCCAAGGCCATCAATAGCGCCGCCATCGAAGCGCTGCCAGTCGTGGTGACACACCATCCGTCGCTCACTGTGACCCACCAAACCGGCGAAATGGATCACGCGCGCGTTCGCGAGGCATATCGGAGGGCTGGCATCTCTGTCGAGGTCGTTCCCTTTCTCTATGACATGCCGACCGCCATCAATGCCGCCGATGTGGTCGTGGCTCGGGCCGGAGCGATGACGGTTGCCGAGCTGACCGCATGCGGCAAGCCGGCGATTCTGATTCCTTTGCCGACGGCGATTTACGATCATCAAGCCAAGAATGCCAAGGTCATGGAAGCCGCGGGCGCCGCAGTAATCATTCCGCAGGCCCAATTGGACGGTCAAACGCTGGCGCACGAACTGGCAGCGATTCTCGATAACCCTGAGACCATGCGAGCGATGGGAGCTGCGAGTCTAAGCTTGAGACGAATGGACGCGGCCGAATCAATCGTCCGTGAATGCTATGCACTCATGGGGGACCAGCATGATGTCAACCAGTCTCTTGGAGCGGCAGGAATCTAATGGGGCAGGACAACGCAACGGTGTCGGCCAATCACCGCCGGCGGGAGGGTTAAGGCGCACGTCCATGTTTCGTAAGACGCAGCACATCCATCTGGTCGGCATCGGCGGAGCGGGCATGAGCGGCATTGCCGAAGTGCTGCTCACGCTCGGATACAAGGTGAGCGGGTCCGATTTGCAGGCATCCGATACGACCCGAAGGCTGGAGGAGCTGGGAGGACGCATTTTCATCGGCCATCAGGATACGAATATCGGAGAGGCACAGGTCGTGGTCATTTCCTCCGCGGTCTCTTCTCAGAACCCGGAAGTGGTCGCCGCCAAGACGAAACAGATTCCGGTGATACCCCGCGCCGAGATGCTGGCTGAGCTCATGCGGTTGAAGTTCGGCGTCGCGATCGCCGGCGCCCATGGGAAAACGACCACGACTTCAATGGTCGCAAATATTCTGGCGCAGGGAGGTCTGGATCCGACGATGGTCATCGGTGGCAAGGTGAACGCCCTCGGAAGCCATGCCCGTTTGGGGCGAGGGGAGATCTTGGTGGCGGAAGCCGACGAGAGTGACGGATCGTTTCTGAGACTTTCCCCGACCATCGTGGCGGTGACCAACCTCGACCGTGAGCATTTGGATCATTACGGCAGCATGGAGCGGATTTACGAGAGCTTTCTGGAATTCATCAACAAGGTGCCGTTCTACGGTTTGGCGGTGCTCTGCGCTGATGACGACCGACTGCGAGGGCTCTTTCCCAACATCGTGAAGCGATACTACACGTACGGATTGTCCGAGCCGGGCGGCATCGCTCCGGACTTCCGGGCGGCCGACATCGTGGCGAAACAAGGCGGCTCCGAGTTTCGCGCGTTCTTCCGTGGGAGGAACCTCGGACCGTTCCGGCTGGCCGTCCCGGGCATCCACAATGTGTCAAACGCGCTGGCGGCGATCGCCATCGGCGTCGAATTGGACGTCCCCGTGGATCTGATTCGAAAGGCGCTCGCGGCCTTCACCGGCGTCGAGAGACGTTTTCACTTCCGCGGGGAAACGAACGGCATCATGGTCGTGGACGATTACGGCCACCATCCCACGGAAATCAAGGCGACCCTCGCGGCTGCCAAGCAAGGATGGCCGGATCGCCGCTTGGTGGTGCTCTTTCAGCCGCACCGCTACACCAGAACCAGAGATCTGCTCGAGGAGTTTTCCCAAGCGTTTCAAGATGCGGATCATCTCTTTCTCACCGAGATTTACGCTGCCAGCGAAACGCCGATCCCTGGGGTATCGGGCGCCAAACTCGCAGATACCATTCGGACCGTCGGACGTCCGCCCGTCACCTTCATCGAACACAAAGACCGGATGGTTGAGGAAGTGTTTCCTCACTTGAAGCCCGGTGATTTGGTGCTGACATTGGGAGCAGGAGACATTTGGAAGGCCGGGCCCGCATTGCTGGCGAGGCTGGCGCCCGTCTCATGAGGCGATGAAGGTTGAAAGGCGGCGAACGAGAGACACACGTGCCGGACACCGATTTGACGACAAGCGTTTGCAGAGAGCCGTGGCAGGGCTTCGCGGCCGGGTTACCTTCGGCGCCGCGCTGGGAGCCTACACCTCCTTCAAAATCGGCGGACCTGCCGATGCGCTCGTGGAGCCGGCGAATGTGGACGACGTGCGCCGTCTGGTCGTGCAGGCACGAGCGGCGAAGATCCCGCTATTTGTGGTTGGTGGCACAAATCTGCTCATCAGGGACGGCGGAATCCGCGGCATTGTGGTCAGCCTTGCCAAGCTCCGCGCGATCCATGAAGAGCCCGGGGCCGTACTGTACGCAGAGGGAGGTCTCGGGATGCCCACGCTGATCGGATACGCGATCCGCCGGTCATTGGCCGGCATGGAATGGGCGGCCGGCATTCCGGGAACGGTCGGGGGCTGCCTGGTAATGAACGCCGGAACACGGCTGGGTGAAATGAAGGACGCCGTGAAAGCCGTACGGCTTGTCACCATGAACGGCGATCTCCGAGACCTGCCGGCGGCGTCGATCCGGTTCCAGTATCGGCGCGCCCGGTTGCCCAAAGGGATCGTCGTCGGGGTGTGGCTTCAACTACGGCAAGGCGTAAGGGGCGAGATCGCCAGAATCGTCAAAGACTATCTCCATTATAGAAAGGACACTCAGCCGCTGGCGATGCCCAGCGCCGGCTGTGTCTTCAAGAATCCTCCGAACGATTCCGCCGGCCGCCTGCTCGAAGCCACAGGGCTGAAAGGCCTGCGCGTTGGCGATGCCGAGGTGTCGACCAAGCACGGCAACTTCATCGTCAATCGGGGACATGCGACGGCCGCGGACGTGACTCGGCTCATCCAAAAGGTCCGACGGGCGATCAAGGAGAAGGCCGGCATCCGGCTGGATCTCGAACTTAAGATCGTGGGTGAGGCGTAGGAATGGCGGAGAGACCATTGCTGACTCAGGCTCGCATCGGAGTGCTGATGGGCGGGCAATCGTCGGAGCGCGAAGTGTCGCTGAAGACCGGCGCTGCGGTGCATCGAGCCCTATGCCGCCGCGGATACGACGCAGTCACCATTGACGTCGGACCGACGTTGAGCCGGGATTTACAGGATCAGAAAATCGCGCTCGCGTTTCTCGCATTGCACGGGCCTGGGGGCGAGGATGGAGCGATTCAGGGTTTCCTCGAAACGCTGGGCATTCCTTATACCGGGTCCGGAGTTCAGGCAAGTGCGGTCGGCATGCACAAAGTGACGACGAAAACGGTTCTCGCGGCTCATGGGATTCCCGTGCCTGGCGGCCTTGTCATCAAGCGCGGCGAACGGATCTCAAGCGCGCAGGCTTTGCGGTCGGCCAAGCTCCGGTGGCCCGTCGTCGTCAAGCCGGCATCCGAAGGGTCCACGATCGGCGTCTCGATTGTGAAAAAACCGTCTCAGTGGCAAGAGGCCTTGGCGGCGGCGCATCGATACGACCGTGATGCGATGGTCGAGGCCTACATTCCAGGTCATGAGGTTACGGTTTCGCTGCTCGGCCGACAGGACGAAGATCCGTTGGTTCTTCCGGCGGTCGAAATCGTCGCGCCGAACGGCTTTTACGATTTTTCAGCCAAATACGAAAAAGGAAAGACCCGCTACTTATGTCCGGCGCCGCTTCCATCGGCCGTCACCAAGCAGGTCCGCGAGCTTGCCCTCCGAACGTACACGCTGCTGGATTGTGCCGGCGCCGCGCGAGTGGATTTCCGCATTACTCCGCGAGGACGGCCGTATGTCCTGGAGATCAATACCGTTCCGGGCATGACTGAGACAAGCCTATTGCCGATGGCAGCCGAACAGAGCGGCATCAGCTATGACGAACTGACCGAACGGATACTCGAATCTGCCCTGGCGAGAATTCCAAACGCGGGGCATGCCCCATGAGAAATCCGCTTCGCAGACAATCGGGGAAGGCCGCCGGCCATCGCAGTAATCAATGGAAGGGCACTCGCGCAGTCCAGTCTAGCAATCAGTCGGCGCAAGCCCGCCGGATGCGAATGGCGGCCCGATGCCGGAACGTCTTCCACGTGTTCGGATGGTTGGTCATTGCGGGCGCCATCTGCTGGATGGGGCTTTTGATGGTACGGCAAGTCATTCCGGCGCTTCAGCGGGGTCTGGAGATCAGAGAGGTGGCCGTCGAAGGGATACATCAGGTGACCAAAGAGGAAGTGTTGAATCGATTGGCATTGAAGAAGGGCATCGCGCAGCATCAAGTGAGCCTGACGTATCTCGCCGAACGAGTGCGGAGCCATCCCTGGATCAAGGAAGCGACGGTCGAACGCCTTCCGCTGCATGGCGTGCGGGTGACGGTCGTGGAACGCAAACCGGCGGCCATCGTACGGATCGCCATGGAGCACCTCATGATCGATGAAGACGGCGTCGTCCTTGCCCGTCTCGGCGCTCAGGATCAGACGAGCTTACCGCTGTTGCTGGGCGCCGACGGCGCACTGTTGACGCAGGGCGACCTCCGGTTGAAGCAGCGGCTGCAGTCCGCCATCGCATTGGCCAAATCGATGGCGGAAACCTTGGACGGCCGTCTCGAGATCGATGTGAGCCATCCTGTGAATCTCGTCGCCTCCGCAAAGGGCGTGCGATTTCATTTCGGAAGCGACGCGCTCACGGAACAATGGGAGCGGTTCATGAAAGTGAAGGCGGTCTTCCGTATGCCGGCGTTCGATCCTCGCAAGTCCGAAGGACACGACGTCGACCTGCGATACGACCACCGGGTGATTGTCCGGGAGAGGGGGTGAGGCTGTGGCGAAACGAGAGCAAATTCTCGTCGGGTTGGATATCGGCACCACAAAAATTTGCGCGATCGTGTCGGAGGTCACCGAGGACGGCACGCTGAACATTATCGGCGTCGGCTCGAGCCCCTCTCGCGGCCTGCGCAAGGGCGTGGTCGTCGATATTGAAAGCACGGTCGAATCGATCAAGAAGGCGGTGGAGGAAGCGGAATTGATGGCAGCGGTGCAAATCAATTCCGTCTATACCGGAATCGCCGGCAGCCACATCTCGGCGGAAAATTGTAAAGGGGTGGTCGCACTCAAGAAAGCCGAAGTCACCCGCGACGACATTCACCGGGCCATTGAGAGCGCAAGAACCCTCGCCGTCATCCCGCACGAACGCCGCATCCTCCACGTGCTCCCGCGGGAGTTCATGGTCGACGGACAGGAAGGCGTGAGAGAACCGTTGGGGCTGTCGGGCAACCGTCTGGAAGTGAATGTGCACGTCATCACGGGGGCTGTGACTTCGGCCCAGAACATCATCAAGAGCGTGAACCGGGCAGGGCTTGACGTCGTCGACATCATTTTGCAGCCGTTGGCCTCCAGCGAAGCGGTGCTCAGCCAGGAAGAACGCGATTTAGGGGTGGCGATGGTGGATCTT
>JBKPKC010000375.1:0-4667 GCA_046765595.1 Nitrospirota bacterium | reverse complement strand
GGCCACTTTGACCCGAACGGCGTGCGGCATGGGCCATTGCGGACGTTGAATCGAATAGTCATAAGAAAACGCCGGCTCGCGGGGCTCGCGGAACGGCCCGGCTACCCCAAGAATTTTCAAAGCGTTCGTCGTCGTCATCATCTTGGTTCCTTTACTGTCGTTCGCCTGATAAGTATCTCATCACCTTCTCGGCCGCCAGCGTTCCCTCGCGGATGCAATCCGGAATACCCACGCCTCGATAGGCCGAACCGGTGAGCACGACGCCGCCGTAGCGGCTCAATGCTACCTCAGCTTGCTCCACTCGATCCAGATGGCCTACCAGGTATTGCGGCATTGCCTTGATCCACCGGTTGACTTCCACATATTGGGGCGCTGCCGAGAGACCGCAGATGTCTTTCAACTCACCTTTCACCCGTGCGACCAGTGCGTCATCGTCGAGATCGAGGATGGATTCGCGTCCGGCGCCGCCGACGTAACAGCGTGCCAGCAACCGATCGGCAGGCGCCCGGTGCGGCCACTTCAATGACGTCCAAGTCGCCGCGATCAGATCCCGCCGTTCAGTGCGCGGGACGACGAACCCGAATCCGCGGATCGATCCGCGGATCACGGAAGCCGGATACGCAAGCCCGATGGTCGCCGTCGAGGCATAAGGAATCATCTCGAGCACTCCCGCCGCAATAGGCGTCAGCGGACGCAGCAGTTCCGCGGTGACGAACGCCGGTGTTGCGAGCACCAGGCTCTCGGCGGCGAGCGCCGACCCATCGTCCAGCATGACATCATAGGTCCACCGCCCGAGTTGGTGGGAACGCACGCGTAAGGATTGCACCGAGGTGCCGGCCCTCAACGCCACGCCCTGCGCGGTGATGCGCCGGACGAGTGCCGTCACGAGCGATTCGAGGCCAGGTTTGAGGCTGACGAACATCGTACGGCGACTGTGAGGCGCGTCTCCGTTTCGGGGAGACCTGGCCGCCAGCATCCCTCGAAGCACGCTTCCATACGCCTGTTCCAGCTCGACAAAACGCGGAAACGTCGCTCTCACGCTCATCTGCTCAGCGTCACCCGCATAGATGCCCGCCATTAAAGGCTCCATCATCCGCTCGAATGCCTGCCGGCCGAACCGTCGTCGAACGAACGCCGCCAGCGATTCGTCGCGCGCAGACCGATTGGGCGGGACGATCAATTCCATGCCCATACGAGCGGCGCCGCCCAAAGACAACAGCCCGCTCCTCAGAAAAGGACCGATCTGTCCTGGGGCAATCGCGATCAGCCCCTCAGGCAGCTCCCGCAGACGGCCGCCCGAATAGACAAATGCCTTCTTGCCTGTGTCGTTGGTGTTGATCAGCTCATGGGCGAGGCCAAGCTTGTCCACGAGTTGCAATGCGGCGGGCTTATTCGAAAGGAAGGAGTCAGGACCAGCCTCCGTCACGAGGTCGCCGATCTTGTGGGTGACGATCTTGCCGCCCCACGCCGATCCCGCTTCGAAGACCGTACAGCGCAGCGCCAATCCAGACGCTGCGGCCTGTTCCGTCAGCGCGAGCGCCGTCGCCAAGCCGGAAATGCCTCCACCGATTACCGCGACTGTCCGGGGAAAGGTCACGACGGAATCGTCAATGAAGCTTCATGAGCGCTGATGACGTCGACAAGCGTCTCGATGAAGGCCGGCGAGTCATTGAGCATGGCAATACGCTCGAGCTGGATTCCGCGGCGGACCGCGAGCTGCTTTAATTCAATGTCGATGTCATAGAGCGTTTCGACATGGTCGCAGAGGAATCCGATTGGCGCCACCAACACGTGCTGTTTGCCTGCACGGGCCAGCTCCTCGATGGTCGATTCCACCGTCGGACCAAGCCACGGCTCGGCGGACTGGCCCTGGCTTTGGTAGGCGAATGCGGTCGGCTGGCCGCCAAGGAAGCCGGTCGCTGCGGCCACTGTTCCTTTCACTTCCTCCGGATAGGGATCGTTCATGGCCACGATCCGCTCCGGCAAGCTATGGGCAGTAAACAGGACCGTGACGCCGCCGCGGACAGAGGGAGCAAACTTATGGAGCCCTTCCTGGATTTTGTCGACGACGGCAGCGACCAGCTTCGGATGCCGGTTCCAGCTGCCGATGTAGCTGACGCAATGCTCATCGTGCAGGAGGGCCTGCGCTTCCTCGACTTTTTTCCGATATGCCCCGGTACTCATCGAGGACGTCTGGGGCGCCAGGCAGAAGCCGATGATGTGCTCCGGATCGTCTGCCAGGAGTTGCGCCAACGTGTCTTTGATGAACGGATGCCAATGCCTCAGACCCACGTACGTGCGATACCGTCCGTGGCCGGACTCGTTCAACCGCGTCTCCAGCTTCTTTGCGACGTTGAATGTGATGCCGACCGCCGGAGACTTGCCGCCGGTGGCCTGATATCGCGCCTTGATCTCGGCGACCAGCTCGGGAGAGGTAGGCCGACCGCCGCGCACGTCGAGGAGAAAGGGTTCCACATTTTCGAGACAGTCGGGTCCTCCCATGGCCATGAGCAGGACGGCAATCGGCTTCGACGAGGACGGCATTGTCATGCGGCTAGCGCTGACTCAGTTTGTGGATCATGTTGATCGCGGCTTCCACATGCCCGACCGGAGTCGTCGGCAAGATGCCATGGCCCAAATTGAAAATATGTCCGTTTCGACCGGCCGCCCGACGCAGAATGTCCTCAATCCGGCGCTCAATCTCATGAAGTGGCGCATACAACGAGACGGGGTCCAGATTGCCCTGCACGGCGCGATCATGCCCGATCATAGCCCATGCCTGATCGAGAGGAATGCGCCAATCGACACCGATCACATCTCCCCCTGCTTCTCGCATCTCGCGGAGAATGGCGGTCGTGCCGGTCCCGAAATGGATCATCGGCACCCCTTCGCGCTTCAATCCCTCAAAGATCACCTGAACATGCGGCTTGACGTATTCAGCATAGTCGCCGGCTGAAAGACACCCGACCCAGCTATCGAACAGTTGAATCGCCTGCGCGCCCGCCCTGATCTGCCGACGAAGATAGCCGGTGACCACCCGCGCCAGCTTGTCCATCAACTGATGCCACGCATCCGGCTCGCGATACATCATGGATTTCGTCAACACGTAATTGCGGGATCCACCGCCTTCAATGGCATAACTGGCGAGCGTGAACGGCGCACCGGCAAAGCCGATCAGGGGCACGCGTCCCCGCAAGCCCTGGTGCGCCTGCCGTATGGCTGCGGCGACGTAGTCCAATTCGTCCCCGTCGATGGCCTTCAGCCGCGCGACGTCCGCCCGCTCACGCACCGGATTGTGGATGACGGGCCCTTCTCCTTCAGCGAACTCCAGGTTCAATCCCATCGCCTCCAGCGGAAGCAGAATATCGGCGAAGATTATGGCCGCATCCAGAGGAAATCGGTCGATCGGCTGGAGGGTTACCTGCGCGGCCAGCTCGGGGGTCTTACAGAGGGCCAGCATCGAGTGCTTCGCTCGAAGCGACCGGTATTCAGCCATATATCGCCCCGCCTGGCGCATGAACCACACCGGTGTGCAATCAACCGGTTCTCGCCGGCAGGCTTTGAGAAAACGATCATTCATAGGGCGCGCATTCTAGCAGGATGTCGGCGCAGTGCGCACTATCATCAGGGTGTCCCGAACTCCATGGGGCCTAGGCATCGGAACTCCGCGAATTGTCACTGATATAGACAGCGCCGGATGATCCGGTACACTTAATAAAACTTGATAGAACGGGGCACCCCTACCATTCGGAGCGAATTAATGTATAATGCAGTCCCGATGTCCGAGGCCGGTAAGGGCGACTTTCGAAGTAGCCTTGGACGTGCAGCCCGCCCTTGTGAACCACCTACAAGCGTCGAGGCCCTACTGAGCTTCAGCAGTTGGTGTGTGTGCCCCGGCGGAAAACCGGTGTTGACTTGGAGGTAATCCGAATGTCCGACGTGCGGTCTCTTCATCCGACCAAGGCGAAAGACCTCTGGTTTACGGTTTTACGATGGTTCGACTCCTGGGCCGGCCTCGAGTACATGAAAACCGATGGCGTCCCCCAGATGGACTGGCTTCGCTGCATCCCCATTATCGCCGTCCATGTCATGTGCCTGGGTGTCATCTGGGTGGGCACCAGTTGGACCGCTGTCTCGGTCGCCGTTGCGTTTTATTTCGTCCGGATGTTCGCAATCACGGGCTGGTATCATCGCTATTTCTCTCATCGAACGTTTAAAACTTCTCGAACGGTGCAATTTGTTTTTGCGGTACTGGGCGGATCCTGCGCACAACGGGGCCCCCTGTGGTGGGCCGGCCATCATCGCCATCACCATATCGCCTCGGATTCCATCGATGACGTGCACTCGCCGCGACAGGGAGGATTTCTCTGGTCGCACATCGGATGGTTCACGTCACAGACGCACTTTGCGCCCCGATTGAAGAGCATCGCCGACTTTGCCAAGTATCCCGAGCTGCGGTTTTTGGATCGCTTCGACATCCTCGTTCCAACGATCGCCGGTTTTGCGATGTTCGGATTCGGAAAGGTCCTGGAAATTTATGCCCCGCAGCTCGGGACGAACGGCCCTCAGATGTTGATCTGGGGCTTCTTCATCTCGACCGTCGCTCTGGTTCACGGTACCTGCACCATCAACTCGCTCTCACACGTCTATGGCTCTCAGCGCTATGA
>JBKPKC010000374.1:0-5408 GCA_046765595.1 Nitrospirota bacterium | reverse complement strand
CTTCTGGATCTCTCCATGGCTGGGACGGGCTTGTCGTTTTGAACCGACGTGTTCGACATATGCATCACAGGCCATCGACCGTTTCGGCGTCGTCAAGGGAGGCGGATTGGCTGTGTGGCGGTTGCTGAAATGTCACCCGTTTCATCCTGGCGGTTATGATCCCGTAGGACAGACGACGAGCGGTCGGAGGGCCATGGAATAGCATGGAACGGCGCGTCGTCCTGTTTCTCGTTCTGTCCCTCGCGGTGATCCTCGGGTATGACCTGCTCTTGAAGCAGTTGGGATTGCTGCCTCCGCCGCCCGACACAGTGCAGGAGTCGCCGACTGACGCAGCGAGTACGCCGGTCGCGGAGGTTTCTCCGCCTCCGTCGCGAGCAGACCGGTCCGATTCCATGGCAAAGGCGGAAGGCCCGCTCGGCCATTCAGCATCCTCGGACCAAACCCCAGCGCGCGAACAGATTGTCACGATTGAGACGGATCTGGTGCGGGTCGGTCTGGATGCCCGCGGAGGTGTCATTTCCAGCTGGGAACTCAAGCGCCTTCATACGGCCCCTCCTGAGGAAAAGCCCGTCCAACTCGTGCATCAGGGCGCGAAGTTCAAGGGGCCGTTGTCGATCAACACCTCCGACCAGGCCGCCGAAAACGCGTTTCGCGACGGTTTATATGCCATCGACACCGACGTGACCGGTGTCGATAGTGGTCGTTCCGTTCGTCATGTGACCTTGCGATTTCAGGACGCGGCCTCGGGACTCAAAGTCGTAAAGCGTCTGACATTTCACCAGGGAAGTTACCTGGTCGACGTGGAGCTGACGGTCGAAGGACTGTCAGCTGGTTATGACGTCGTTCTGGGCACGAACTTCGGCATCGTGGAGTGGGGTGATGGATTCATCGGCTTGATCGGGTCTGCGTCGCTTGTAGATGGAAAAGTCGAAAAGGAAACGCCGGAGACCGAGATAGAGCGCAAAGGAGCGGTCCAATGGGTCGCGCTTCAGGACAAATATTTTCTCTCTGTCCTGATGCCTCAGGGCGCGAACGCCGCTTGGGCGAAAAAGGAGGGGGAGAAGCTCGTGTCGGCGGGTGTGCGGATGCCGCGCGCGGGCGACGGACATACGACCGCCTTGCAGCTGTATGCGGGGCCCAAGGAATACGACACGCTGCGATCATTGAACACCAGCCTGGAAGAAACCATCGACTTCGGCTGGTTCATTTTCGGCAGTTGGAGCGTGGTCAAGGCCGTGGCCAAGCCGATCTTCTACGTGTTGCGCTTCATCAATGAGTACACGCATAACTATGGCGTCACGATCATCCTGTTGACGATGGGCATCAAACTGCTTTTTGTGCCTCTGCAGTTCAAGAGCTACAAGTCCATGAAGCAGATGCAAATGATCCAGCCCAAAGTGCTCGCGCTGCAGCAAAAATTCAAGGATGATCGCGACAAATTGAACAAGGAGCTCATCAAGCTGTATCGTGACCACAAAGTGAACCCCGTGGGCGGCTGTCTGCCGATGGTCCTGCAAATGCCGGTGTTCGTGGCGCTGTTCAACATCCTGTACATGACCATCGATCTCCGACAGGCCCCGTTTGTCGGATGGATCACTGATCTCTCGGTCCAGGATCCTTATTATGTGCTGCCGATCATCATGGGCGCGACCATGGTGATCCAGCAAAAAATCACGCCGACCACCATGGATCCGACTCAGGCGAAAATCATGCTGGTGCTCCCGGTGTTCATGACGTTTCTGTTCATTAATTTCCCGGCAGGGCTGGTGCTCTATTGGCTGACGAACAACATGCTGACCATAGGGCAGCAGGTATTGACCGACCGGCTGTACGCCAACCGGCCCTTTATCATCGAACCATCGAAATGAGAGATGGCGCTCATGTTGAGCCGAGCGCTCGAGGACACGATCTGCGCGATCGCCACTCCGGCCGGTGAAGGCGGGATCGGCATTGTCCGGCTGAGCGGTGCCGGAGCGGTGGCCGTTGCCGAGGGGGTCGTGCGACTGCGTTCCGGGCGTCCGCTACGCTCCGTCGGCTCCCATACCCTCCATCTTGCCGACGTGCGGCTGCCGTCTTCGTCAAACAAGCCGCATGCCCAGAACTGGTCGGCCGCATCTGAGCCGGACGACGTCTGCGACGAGGCGCTCGTCGTCTACATGAAAGGGCCCCGTTCGTTCACTGGCGAGGACGTGGTGGAGATCCAGTCTCACGGAGGAAGCCTTGTCTTGTCCCTGATCTGTCGGGCATGTATCGCTGCGGGCGCCCGCCTAGCTTCACCGGGCGAATTCACCAAACGAGCGTTTCTCAACGGCCGGCTCGATCTATCGCAGGCGGAAGCGGTGCTCGATACGATCCGCGCCAAGTCGGCTGCAAGCCTGACCGCGGCACAACGACAGTTGCGCGGCCAGTTGGCGCGGGAAGTGGACGCCGCACGCGATGCCTTGCTGCGCCTGCTCGCCCATCTGGAGGCAGGAATTGATTTTGTAGGGGAAGACATCGACCTGCTCAGAAGACCTGAGCTGCTCGACGCCATTGAGAAGGTGATCGGGCGTCTGCAGCGTCTGGGAGCCACCGCCCGGGAAGGGCGGCTCTTGCGTGAAGGCGCACGCGTGGTGATCACGGGACGCCCCAACGTGGGGAAGTCGAGTTTGCTGAATCGCCTGCTGAAAGAAGAACGGGCGATCGTGACCGCGGTGCCGGGAACCACGAGGGATCTTATCGAAGAGGCGATCGATGTGGATGGCCTGATAATCCACCTCGTCGATACGGCTGGCATCAGGGATACGGAGGATCCTCTGGAACGGGAAGGCATTAAGCGGTCCCGGTCGGCGCAGGAAGAGGCGGACCTTCAAATTGTCGTGATCGACGGCAGCGCGCCGCTGACGTGCGACGACCTGGGCGTGATCGAGCAGGCGGCCGGCCGGAAACACGTGATCGCGATCAATAAGACGGATCTCGCTGTCATGGTCGAGACGGCTGCCATGAGATCGGCCTCCTTATCCGTCGCCGTTTCTGCCAAAACCGGGGAGGGAATCGATCGTCTGCGCTCGGCGATTCGAGAGCAGCTGGTCGGAGCAGGCGCGGAGGCTAGGGAGGGTGTGATGGTCACCAGCGTGCGGCATCAGTCGGCCTTGGATCAGGCCCGTCAGGCGCTCGATCAGGCCAAGGCATCGATCGCTGCCAACATGGCGGACGAACTCGTCGCCGTCGACGTTCGGGCCGCCGCCGATGCCTTGGGCGAAATTACCGGCGCCATCACGACCGACGACATCCTGGAGCAAGTCTTTTCGACGTTTTGTATTGGAAAGTGAGCAGGATCCAAGTGCGGAAGTCATTTGAGGTCATCGTCGTCGGAGGGGGACATGCAGGCTGCGAAGCGGCCTTAGCCGCCGCTCGCATGGGCGCCGACACGCTGTTGTTGACGATGGATGCGTCGCGCGTCGCGCAGATGTCGTGCAATCCTGCGATCGGAGGGATTGCGAAGGGCCATCTGGTGAAAGAGATCGATGCCCTTGGCGGCGAAATGGCTGCCAATACCGATCGGGCCGGAATTCAATTTCGTTTCATCAATACGAGCAAAGGACCGGCCGTGCGTGCACTGCGCGCACAGTGCGACAAAGGACTGTATCGGCAAGCCATGCGCGAAACGCTGGAGCGCCAGGCCGGGCTCGTGATTGCGGAAGGAACGGTCGACCGTCTGCTTGTCGTTGCCGGCAGCGTCACCGGAGTGGTGACCGACGGGGCACAGGAAATCGAGGCCCGCGCGGTGATTCTGACATCAGGTACTTTCCTTAAGGGATTAATCCATATCGGCTTGAGCCATTTTCCGGCCGGCCGCGCCGGCGAGGTGTCCGCGGAGCATTTGTCGGATTGTATGCGGGGTCTCGGCTTCGAAGTCGGCCGGTTGAAATCGGGCACGCCGCCTCGGTTGGACAGGGATTCGATCGATTTTGCCGTGATGACGCCGCAGCCGGGCGATGATCCTCCTCCGCCGTTTTCCTATCGCACGGACCGGATTCGCATACCGCAGCGCGACTGCCATCTCACATACACCAACGAGAGAACGCACGACATCATCCGAAACAATCTCGATCGATCACCGCTGTACAGCGGTGTCATCGAATCAATCGGCCCGCGCTATTGTCCTTCTATAGAGGACAAAGTCGTCCGTTTCGCCGAGAAGGGCCGTCACCAAATTTTTGTTGAACCGGAAGGCCTGGACAGTCCTGAGTTTTATCCCAATGGCATCTCTACGAGTCTGCCAGTCGATGTGCAGGCGGCGATGCTGAGAACCATTCCTGGTCTTGAGCAGGCGCGGATGCTAAAGCCAGGATACGCCATTGAATACGATTACTTCCCGCCGCGGCAGTTGCATCCGACGCTGGAAACCAAGTTGGTGGAAGGGCTTTATCACGCGGGACAAATCAACGGGACGTCCGGCTATGAAGAAGCTGCTGCGCAGGGACTCATGGCCGGGATCAACGCAGTACTCAAGTTGCGCAGCAAGCCGCCGTTGATCCTTGACCGGTCCGACGCCTATATTGGCGTACTTATCGATGATCTCATCACCAAAGACGCCCGGGAACCGTACCGGATGTTTACCTCTCGAGCGGAATATCGGCTGCTGTTACGGCATGGCAATGCAGATCTTCGCTTGACTGAAACGGCTCGCCGTATGGGACTGGTTCCCGACGATGTCTATGCAAAGTTTTGCGGGAAGCGTCGCCAGATCGATGAGGAGATCCATAGGCTCGAAGGGTCGCGTCCACGACTGACAGAGGAAACGAGAAGGCGGCTGGCTACGGCGGGTATTGATGATGTCAGCGGGCCTTGCTCGACAGCACAGCTCTTAAGGCGACAAGGAGTGAGCTATGAGGCGTTGATGGATTCTCTCGCCCTAGAGCGTTGCGAAGATACGGAAATCATTGAAGAAGTAGAGATACAAATTAAGTATTCCGGCTATATCAAGCGACAGATTCAACAAATCGGCCGATTCAAGCAATTGGAGCATAGAGCCATTCCGCGCGAGTTTTCCTATGACCGTGTGCCCGGATTTTCCAATGAGGTCCGAGAAAAGCTCAAGCGTGTCCAGCCCGCATCCATTGGTCAGGCTTCCAGGATTTCTGGCGTAACACCCGCGGCGATTTCAGTGCTGCTCGTAGCGCTCGAAAGGCTCCGACGGACGCCACACCACACAGAAACCGCGGCTCTCAGCCCTCCTCACCCCGACTCAATTTCTTCATAAAAAGGTTCTCGAGGGCCTTGACCTCTTTTGCCGTTTGACGTAATTGTTCCACGTGGAACAAGAGCGTGTCCTGCGCGAGTTCCTCACCACGTCCGCCGATGGGCTTGGCATTAGGCTCACCGATCAGCAAGCCCAGCAATTCCTGATCTACTTGTCTCAGCTG
>JBKPKC010000373.1:0-6785 GCA_046765595.1 Nitrospirota bacterium | reverse complement strand
ACCGGCAAGATTGGCGCTGGCTCGTGAGGCCTGAGCGCAAGCGCTGGCTCGCGCCCGAATGCCTCCATGATTCCGCCAGCACCGCGCATGACTTGCTCGACGGCTCCTGCGATCGCCTTCTGAGAGGAGCCGATACCATGGCCCTTGTCGCCTGTTCGCAGCTCGTGGCCAATATGGAATGGTTTTTCGGTGTGTTCACCGACCATCGATGGCCATTCTTGAACGTGACCGCTTGAAAGGTCGTGGTACAGCTGCGAAACGATTGGAGGATCGACGACGCTGTTCCGTCGGGTCATCGGAGCCCGCACAAAACACCAGTTCGACGCTGCAGGATCCGCGCGCTTACATTCAGCGACGAGGACACAACGCCGATCGTTCGCGAGGACGAAATCAACTGCTCCGACAAATCCATGCAGCTCAATCGGGTACTCTGCAACCACGAAATACCAAGGCGATTGTCGCTCAACATGCAGCTGGCCACAGCGCTGCAGAACGGCGTATTGGAATCCGTGACCATGAATGCTGAGCACTTTCTGTAATCCGTTTGCTATGTCTTGGGGATTCATCACCATGCTGAGTAACCGCCGGCGCATGGTACTGCACGTCCGCGGGACCGGACCAAGTAATTGCAGTGTTAGCGTCCAATGAGATGGGCGTGCCGCTGCGACGTCTGGAACCTCCAACCGAAACGCCTGTCGCCGGTCTGGACGCTTCACGAAGGCCGGAGGACCACAGAATGCGTGCTCTGGTCCCATCCCTTCGGATGGGAGCTTCGACTGTCGATCGGTGATGAGCTCATTCAGTCGCAGGTCGTGCTCTCGAGCGAGGAAATCGTCAGCGTTGAAGAGCAATGGCGCGCCGCGATGGGGCGAAATTCGAGCTGCTGATGCTCGAAGACGAAGACCTGCGGTCACATCCACTGCTCGAGAGCCGCGATCGTGACGCCGAGATCGTCTGGCGCGCCGAACAGCGGGCCGGAGAAGTCGTCGATCATCGACGCGTGGACGACGCCCCGCACCGTTACCCGGACATCGCCAGAGCGAGGTTCGCGGCGCGATTTCGTCACAAGCCCTTTTCTGCGGCTGAGAGCGTATTCTGTCGCGGTCCGGCCGGGCCCGGTCGATGTGCCGCACGATGCGGTCGGTGAAGTGGGGCTTACTTCTTTCAACTTCGCGCCCGCGGTCGCCTTCGACGACTCCGCTCCGGCGCGGGCTTGCGGCCGCAGGCGCCTCCTTGCGCTCCCTTTCGACCAATCGAGAGACGCGACATCAGCCGCTCAGCCGAGCGCCTTTCGCACTTTCAGAAAAATGCGCCGGCGGTATAGCAGCCACACTGGAACGAAGCAGACCGCCGCGCTAATCCAAGTGTGCGCCGTCATCGGCCGAGCAGGCCGCACTCCGGGCGAGTGGAAGCGCGAGCAGATCGAACACTTTCGGCGACAATGAGACAGCCTCGTTGTCGCGCAGCAGCTGCCGTTCGCGCACGTCGAGCCGGTAGGGTCCAAAGACGTACAACCCTTCCGCGTTCAGCAACATCGGGCCCCCACAATTGCTTAAGCGCGCCTCGACGACTGGGCGTGGTTAGTGCTGCTGGCTTATTGCGAGTAGCGCAAGCGGAGCTTACACACGTCTCCGATCGGAATCTCTTGGCCCTTCATGTAATTGACGCGCCAGGTGTCCGCCACTTCTCGCATGATCGATCCTTCGATGTGGGTATGCTCCAGGCCGAGGACGTGGCCGATTTCGTGCACGGCGACGCTCAACAGATCTGTGTCCCTGCGAGTCAGGTTCTTGATTTCCTGAATAACCGTTTCCACCAGCATGTGCAGCCAGGACTTGTTCGCCTGTCCGGGAAGCTTCGTTGAGAGGTCCAACCAGTTCACGTCCTGGTTGAACACGACGCTCACGGGCGTGTTGGAAATTTGCTGTCGGGCCGTGGAGTTCGTTACGGCAGCCCTTAAAACTTGTCCTGGCTCCAGGCCGTCCTGTGATACCGCTCCCCATGAGAAAACCACCACCGGATCCTTAGACGCCTCCCGTTTGAACTCCACGAACAGGCCGGTCTCACTCAGCGCCAGCTTCCACTTGCTCCAGGCGTCAGCCAGGATGTCGTTGATCTGTTGCTCCGTGAGGTCTGTGTGGGAAGGCCTGCCGTCGATGCGATAAAAGACCGTCGATCCGGCGGTCAGGTCGAGGCGAGACACGGGGAAAGACGGCTGCGTGGACGCGAACGTCCAGAGCGCGTTTGCACGGCCATCCGGGTCCTGGTGATAGAGACCGCGCTCATCATAAGAATCGCCCGCAACCAGACACTTGCCGTGCTTGAGATCCTTCAAATAGAAAGCATTTGAGCTGAGGTCCTTTACCTTGAGCCATAAGGCATTAGGACGACGCTGATCTTCTTGGTGCCAGACGTGTTCATCGTAGGAGTCCCCGGCAACCAGGCACCGTGCGTGTTTGTTGTCTCGAATGAGGCAGGTGCCCTGCTTCTCGTCCACGATGTAGACCGTCCAGACGGCATTAAGTCTCCCCTGCGGATCTTGGTGATAGACCTTTTGATCGTAAGAGTCTCCGGCTACCAAGGACTTATGGTGCTTGAGGTCCGTAATCTGCCATGTGCCTTCGGTACTCGTAATGTGCCATGTTCCCACGTCGACGCGGTCGCCCCGAATTGCTTTACTCATGGTTCCCTTCCTTTCACAGGACGTTCATCGTAGTCGTCGCCGGAGACGCACCTGCGCTCCGAGCGGATCTCGCGCGGTCTCGCTGCTGGTAGTCAACGAAGCGCCACCGACGTGTTCCGGCGTCCATTGTCATTGGGGCCGAAGACATTCCTCGACCGAGGAGTTGCAGATGAGCTGCCCGGCGATAAAGCTCTGACGATTACGGTGGCGGGCTTGAGGTCGCGGTGGACGATGGCTTTGTGATGAGCGGCTGCTCGTCCGTGACAAATCTGGACAGCGTAGTCCACAGCTTTTCGAGCAGGAAGTGCGCCAGACCGCAGCTTCTCTCGCAGCGTTTCTCCTTCCAGCAACTCGAAGACTGTGCAGGGAATCTCGCCTTTGACGTCCACGTCGAATACCGAGAGGACGTTCGGATGGTTGAGAGCACTCGCAGCCCGAGCCTCGGCCTCGAACCGTCGCAGCCGCTTTTCGCTGTCCTGCGCGTCGGACGCGATTATTTTGATCGCGACGTCACGGGCGAGTCGGGTGTCGCGCGCTCTATAGACCTCACCCATGCCGCCCGCGCCGAGAGGCGAGAGGATCTGGTAGGGTCCGAGGCGCACGCCAAGCGATAGGGGCATGAGCGCTGCCTCGGCGAATTGTAGTCCTCCCTTGCATCCAAGGCATCGGCCTCCTCCTATAACTCGCAGCTAGGCGGGAAGCTCATGTGCAGGGCCGGCCGCCCGTCGATCGTCGGAATGGCGAGCCGTTCCAGGTCTACATGATCAGCCGCATGTAACCAGCGGAATCCAGGGCGAGAGCGGGCGGGAGAACAGGGAGGGAACCTTTCCAAGACTCTCACAGCAGGATTCGTGTCGCGTAGGCACCGCACTCCCCCTCTCGGCCATTCGTAGTCGCCAGCCGGCATTCACCGTATTCTCCCCCGCTCCCGCCACCTCCCCGTCATCCCATTGGCAGGCAACTGCAGCTCAATCCTCAATGAAATTGTGGTGCGGCTGTGGATCGATTGCTCCGCCGATCAAAACGGAATAGCGGCGATGAAAAGCCGATCACTCCGGCACCGAGCGCGGGCATTCATGGGCCGTTCGACTGAAGCCGAAAGGCATCTCATTGGTGCGCTCAATGGGGATCCTCAGCAGTCCGCTGGTGGTTGCGCCGAGGTTGCGTCGCGTTGCATCGATCCGCATCGTTCTGCACACCTAATCTCAAAAATCATTAAAAAATCGAGCTATTTTGATGGCCGGGAGGGACTCTTAATTTGCGGGTTCTCGGTTCGATTCCGAGGCGGCTCACCACTCTAACCCTCATCACTCTCCCCGTGCGGACGCAGTCTGCGAGGTCGCTGCGAGCGGCGGCGAAGTCGTCGGCCGAGGGCTCGTCGACGTCACGTTCGTCGGCGAGACAGGTCGCGACGAAGAAGACCGATGAAGGTTCGCATCGACCCCTTGGCCATGAACACGCTGGGAAGGATTGCTGGCGTTCGCGCGTATCTCGGCTGGACAAGGCCGATGCCCGAGATCGAATGGCAGGAGCGTCAACAGCTCGAACTGGTCGCCGGCGTTCAGCAATGGGATGAGGCGATCTGGCAGATCGAAGGCGACATTTTGAATGCGAGCTTTAGGCACTGGTTCCCCGGTTCGTAGCGTATTCCCTCGTCACGTTTCTTCAAACGATTGTCGAAACATAGCTCGTGGCCTGCGCCGAGCGGGTCAAGAAAGAACGCTTCTGCGTTTGCACCGGGAGACATGCGCGACACTCCCTGCTCTACTCCCTCCCAGTTTCGTATGACCTCATCATCGCTATGGATTCTGCCGGTTCGGTGCCACGGCTCGAACACGAAGGAGAATTTCGGGAGGATCATCCTGAAACACGGGCACCGAATCGTGGAACTGGTGCTGAAGTACTATTTCTGAAGGCCCGTCATCAACCAGGCGTTGCCGCTGGTCGTTTCGGTGTGGATGGCCAGGTGCTTCGAATCACGTGACGGGATGGCAGCGATGACTCTCATTCGCTCGGGCGCCCACAACATGTGCGATTTCCCGTCGCGCGTGATGTAGAGCAGCTCGTCGTGCTCGCCCGTATGATTGACCGACAGCCAACCCGCGCCATCCGAGGTGGGGTCGAGATTTTCGAGATCGGTGGCACGTTCAACAAGAATGTCCTGCGTCGGCTTCCCCTGGAAGGAGACGATGCGAATGTGATTACGTGGCTGGTGCTCGACGATGTACGCCAATTCGGTTCCGCCAGGCAGGATATAGGCGCTTCCGCCCACCTCGCTCATGGGAAACGTCGCCAACTCGGCACCTTTGCCACGCATCGGATCGAGCTCGGAGACGATCCACTTGTCGCCGCGCTGGTCCCAGACGACGCAGCCCGCTGAAATTGAGCATTGCGGCCATGCGACACCCGGACTCGCGTAGATCTCCTGGGCAATCCCGCCCTCGATCGGCGCACGCATCACCCGCGTCGGCGGATAAATGTTCCACGACGGTGCTGGCCAGGCGGACTGGATGAACAGTATCCAGCGACCGTCGCCGGTGACGCGCGGATAGTTTTTCGCACCATCGCCCGACACGAGAACCTGGGCGTCGTTGCTGTCGATGTCCTGCTTGTTGCACGGCGTAGTCCAGCGCTTTTCGCATCGGAAGCGGGCCGTGGCCTAGACTTTCGCGAAGCGTCTGCCCGTCCAGAAGTTCAGACACGAGATACATGCCGTGCTCGCCGGATCCGACATCGTAAACCGCGAGAAGATTTGGATGGTTGAGCGCTGCGGCGGCCAGCGCCTCCTGCTCGAACCGGCGCAGGCGGTCGGGAGTCGTCGCGTGAGAGGCTGGCAGGAGCTTGAGGGCGACGCTGCGTCGAAGACGGGTGTCGATGGCCTTGTACACCTCGCCCATGCCACCAGCGCCGATCGCGCCGTCGATCTCGTAGACGCCGAGGCGATCCCCTGCCACGACAGTCATGCTGGGGGATCGGATTATAGCGCCGACGAGAAATCTGGCACCGAAATTTTGGCTTATGCCACCACGATCGTGTGCCGCCCTGCTGACGACGAGCTCGCTCCTCGCAGCGATCGTTTTCCTATGACGCCGCCCGAGCTGCTGGCGTTAGCGATCGTCACCGCTTCTCGAGCATCCGCGTGAACACATGCCGCACGTTGCGTTCCTCGAGCGCCGTGCCCTCGAGCGACGCGAATACCCACCGCGGCAGGCTCCGGCCTTTCTTCAGCCAGCGTTTGCGCTGCAGCCATCGCCACGCGACGAGCGCCCGCGTGAGTTGGGGCGTCATGTCGGCGCGTCGACGCCGGTGCGACTTTGGCGACGTCGCAACGCCACGCACGATGTTGTGCATTATTGTTGGAGTTGCCAATCGCCTCGGCGGTCACATTCACGATCTCAAAGGCGCTGGTGTGCTTCAAGGTTTGATCTCCACTGTCGAACGCTCTTTCAGTGAGTGGTCACCGAATGGTCACGAAGTCCCTGGGACGGCGCGTCACACGCCGGTATCGGGCACCTACCTAACGGTAAAACGCACAGCAAAGAAGGACACCAATGACACGGCGCGGTAATTGCTCGCACTCGGACCGGTAAATCCTCTCTTCCGCACCAATACCTACAATCTCCAGCCAAACGCGCGAAACGAGCGCTGGCAGCTAACGAATGGCTAACCTGGGAGGTCTTCCTATGGGGCAGGGCATCTGCGACGGAACGCATCGGCCAGAACGCTCCGCCCATCCGCGTCCCCAGCGGAGCGCACCATATCCGCGCAAACGCCACAATCCAATCGTCCGCGTCGCTGTTCCCAGGTTCCGATCAGTGAACCCGATGTAAGTCCGATTCCATGCCCCCTGTCGATAAAGCAGTCTTCTCGCGATGCGCAGCGTTCGCGCCATTTGGCGCAGCAGGGTGTGCGTGCATCAGGAGTGCATCGTCGAGAAGAGCCGGGAGGTCGGACAGATTCGTGATCAGG
Source organism: Nitrospirota bacterium (assembly GCA_046765595.1). Classification (GTDB taxonomy): domain Bacteria; phylum Nitrospirota; class Nitrospiria; order Nitrospirales; family Nitrospiraceae; genus Nitrospira_C. The sequence goes on along the minus strand of JBKPKC010000373.1, from coordinate 133 downwards.
ACAACAAGGTTCAGCCCAACACGCTCGCCAGCAGATTCTGCGGTGGCGATGCATTCGACGTTTATCAGCTTCCGCGCGAGGACTGGACGTACATGTTTTTCCGTCCCACACCATGCGAGGCGGAATCGATATG
>JBKPKC010000372.1:0-4635 GCA_046765595.1 Nitrospirota bacterium | reverse complement strand
CTCAGGGAGCGGGCGCGGGAGTGGGCGCTTGCTGGGTCAACGCCGGGGGCGCAGCCTTTTTCATCGAGGAAAAGTGCACTTCCGTTGCGGTCAGGGTCTTCTCGTCCTTGACCGCCTCAATGACGACGCGGTCTCCCACCTCTGACAAGTTGGTGCTCTTGGGACGGTCCTTTTCCTTGAAGCGGGTCTGCTTGTTGATCTGAACGTCGACGGTCGCGCCTTTCTGAGTTTTAATTTCCAGATGTTTCGCGTCGATGGCGACGACGGTCCCCAACACGTGTTGGCCTGTCCCATGGGCGAAGGCGGTCGAAGTCAGAGTCAGAAAACATGCCGTCAGAATCAATTGATGCAACATGGATCGTACTCCTTCCTGAACTGCGCTGAATGATGAGAATTAGTGATGATGACCCTCCCCGGCCTTTGCGGCCGCAGCATCGTCTCCCTGAAGGAACTGCTCGAACGCCGCCTCCTCATGACGTTCTTTCTCGGTCTTTGGATTGAGCGTTTTCATTTCATCCAGTTCTTCCTGCGAGAGCTGCGGCAAATGACGGATAAAATGCACCAACCTCCAGCTATCGAGATCCTTTTCTGGATCGCCGCTTCCCCAACCCGGCATGGCCGTAAACCGAATGCCGTTGTGAATGACCCAAAATAGCTCTCCGTCGGACATGGACTGAGTCTCGCTCAACCGCAAATCGGGCGCCTTCGGGTAGACGTTCTTACCGATCGGCGTCTGCCCGCTGCCATCGTTTCCATGACAGATGGCGCAGTGGTCCGCGAAATGTGCTCGCGCCTCCATAAGAACGTCGGCGTTCAGTGGGATCGGGTTGGCGGCATTGCGCTTTTCGATCGGAATGGCCAGATGGCGGATCTGCCGTGCCATCACGACCTCCAGGGCGTGGGGTTCCGTCTTTGCGCTGAACCCTGTGGTGAACAATTGGTAGCCGACCCAGCCAAAGAGGCCGAGGCCGATGAGGATGACAATGACGACTGCGCCGAGCAGTTTCGCCTTCATAGCCCGTTCATCACTATACAAACTCCGGAAGCATGATTGCTACCGAACATACCAGGGCGCCGGGTCATGCGTAGCGGTGATCGCGGAACCAGCGCACGGCCTTTTCCAGCGCCGTTTCGGGCGGTGTCTGGGGAATGCCTAGCTCGCGGATCGCCTTCCCGCAGTCGTAGTGCATCCGATACTTGGCCATCTTGACGCCTTCCAGCGGGATGCGCGGCGGCCGTCCCGTCAATTCGGCCATCCACTGGTTGATGTAGGCGAGCGGCAGTACGAGCGAACGCGGAAGCCGGATCGACGGCGCTTTGACGCCGGTCAGCCGGCTAAGAATGTCAAAGACCTCTTTCAGCATGAGATTCTTACATCCTAAGATATACCGCTCGCCCAGGCGCCCCTTTTCCATCGCCAGGAGATGTCCTGCCGCGACGTCATCGACGTCGACGATGTTCATGCCGGTTTCGATGTAGGCCGGCATGCGGTGTTTCATGAAATCCACGATGACTTGCCCGGTCGGCGTAGGCTTCACGTCTCCGGCGCCGACCGGCGCGCTGGGGTTGACGATCACGACGGGGAACCCTTCACGAGCAAAGGTATGGACCTCCTGCTCAGCCAGATATTTGGATCGTTTGTAATGGCCGGCCATCTGCTCGAGCGACACCGGCGTGTCTTCCGTGCCCAGGCCGCCGTCGGCCGGCAAACCGATTGCTCCGATCGTACTACAGTACACCGTGCGGCCGATGCCGGCGGCACGGGCGGCGGTCAACACGTTCCGCGTCCCGGTCACGTTGACGTCGTAAAAGATGGCGGGATCCTTGGCCCACAACGCGTAGTAGGCCGCAACATGATAGAGCTGCTGACAACCGGCGAGGGCGGAACGGAGGGAGGCCGGATTCAGGAGATCGCCCTCGACCCGTTCAACCGGCAATCCCGTAAGCGGCTGGACGTCCGCCTTGGAACGGACGAGCACGCGAACATCGGTGCCGGCCCGGACGAGCGCGCGGGCGACCGCGCCTCCGACAAAGCCGGTCGCGCCCGTGACGAGGACCTTCATAAGCGATGGCTCTCTCCGTGACTCAGGACTTCGCGCTTAATTTTTCCGTGCGGTGATGTATCGGGCGAGGTCCCGGAGCGGGTCGGCCGCAGGGCCGAATGTGGCGAGGCGGGCAATGGCACGATCGACACACTCATCGGCCAGCTGTCTGGCTCCCTCGACTCCATAGAATGTCGGATAAGTCTTTTTGCCGCGTTCGGCATCGGTATTGGGATTTTTGCCGAGTTCCTCGCGTGTGCCCGTCACGTTCAGGACGTCGTCGGCGATCTGAAAGGCGAGGCCCACGTCTTCGGCATAGCCGGTCATGTCGTCCAACTGGCGGTCACTCGCGCCCGCGGCGATCGCCCCCATGCGCACCGCGGCCCGGATGAGCATGCCCGTCTTGTGTTTGTGGATGTTCTGTAGCGCAGTCAAATCGATGTCCTTGTGTTCGGCCTGAATGTCGAAGACTTGTCCGCCGACCATGCCCATATTGCCGGATCCGAACGCGAGTTCCTGTAGAATCCGCACCTGGCGCGCGGAGTCGCACCCTTTCATCAAGTCCGGGCGGCTGATCAAGTCGAAGGCCATCGTGAGCAAAGCATCGCCGGTCAAGATGGCCATGGCTTCGCCATAGACCTTATGATTGGTGGGTTTTCCCCGTCGGAAGTCATCATTGTCCATCGCAGGCAGGTCATCATGGATCAGCGAATACGTATGGATAAGCTCCAGCGAACAGGCCACAGCCAGGAGACCGGGCGGCGAGGAACCCAAGGCTTCCGCCGCGGCAATCGCCAAAATCGGTCTCACACGTTTGCCGCCGGCGAGCAGGCTGTACCGCATGCTTTCATGGAGGGTGGCCGGCGGTGTAGCCGCTGAGGGAGTCACTTCGTCAAGGAAGCGGTCCACCTCGAGTCGTTTCTGTTCAAGGTAGTCCTTGATGTTCATGAGAAGGGAGGTCCTTGCAGGCAAAATCATAAGCCCGGCGGGGAGTAGCAAACGGGAGAAGGGGAGTCAACGAACGGGAGCAGGGGAGTCAAACGAATGGGAGCAGTACACGGTCATCTCTGCTGCAGTGTTCGCTCCCTGTTGACGCCACAATCTGGTCATCTCGGCGTTGTTCGTAAGAACCGCGAAGTGAAGTGGAGTCTTGGTCGTTGCACCTTGCTCTGGAGAGAGCTTCTTGTTTTTCCGCCGACGGGCTCGTTATACTGCCGTGCTATGAGTATTCGAAGAGCCGGCGGCGATTGGGAACCGATGCTGCTCCCCATCGAGCCGCGCCATTGCAAAGTCTGCAAGCAGGGACTGTATCGCGATAAGACGATGTTTCGCGGCGGCTGGTCCCGTTGCACGGTGTGCGACGAATTCGTGCACTACAGTTGTCTCGCCAGCGGAAAGTTCTCGTTCCTCAAGGCACGGCCCCGCATCTGCAAGACGTGCCGTGCTGCGCAGACCAACCCGTCTGTTTCCCGTCAAGCCGATTCTGCCGTCGCTGTCGGCTCGTGACATCGGACCAGCGACCAGCTCCTTCCCACGCTCCTCCCCGCCGGCATCTTGTGTTTGCGCATAGCATCCGGTACGTCGTGGCGCCTGCGATTCTCGCGATCAGCGGATTCTTTACGGCGAACTTTCTCGCTAGCGGCCAATACACGTGGCCCAGAACCAGCCGAGTGCTGGCGCTCACACTCACGCTGCTGGTGCTCTCCTACGAATTTGTCTATAAGGAACAAGTGCAAGCGAGCGGCTCGTCACCGCAGGCGCGCACGGCGGTGCTATACGCGTGTGTGATCCCCTATGCCGTCGGCGCCATTGTGATGTTGGCGCTGTGGAAACTGTGAAGGATGGCCGTCCATGGGCGAGGTGTTTCGAAGCGGGGCGTTTCTCCAACAATGCTGGTCTGTGCATCCGCTCTGCGTGACGGTGAGGCTCATTACGGCGGAGAATCAACTCGCCCTCGCTTGCACGTCCTGCCGGTTTGCTCATTATCTCACCATCGGTTCTGTCGTCCTTCATTCCAGCGGCGCCTATGAGGAACAGGCGGCGTCCACGGCGTCTGCCAAAGCCCGGCCTGATGCCCAGGCGCGTCTCGCGAGCTGCGTCGAAGCGCATCCCACGGCGCTTTCCATGCGTGAGATGGACGTCTTCGAAGACGTCGCCGTCATCCGTTGCGCCGAATGTCGACGGCACTATGCGTTGACGGTGACAGCGTTCGAAACGCACCAGAAATGAACCCATCGGACACCTCGGCGTAGGCACCAGCGGCTCCGCCAGGACGCCCCCCCCCGCAGAAGGCTGTACCGACATGATTGATGAATTCTCCTTTACGGATGAAGAAACCGCGCTGCTCACCGATCCGGCCTTTTTCCATAAAAAGGCCAGGATCAGTGGAAAAATCCGCGGGCAGTTGGAAGGCGTCCGCTTGGCCCTCAAGGAAGAATTCAGCCGCATTACCCTTCCGGAATTGCCGGACTCCGATCCGTCGAACACGCAGCTCGTGAAGGGCGAACATTTGGAATCGTTCCCCTACCAGTATCTTGATTGTCCGAAGCATTTCCATGGCTCCGAAAAGCGCACGTTTCGGACGTTGGTCTGG
>JBKPKC010000371.1:0-4168 GCA_046765595.1 Nitrospirota bacterium | reverse complement strand
GTTGTCGGTCGGCGAGGAAACCGGATCGTTAGAGATTATGCTGCACGATGTCGGGGAATTCTACGAGGCCGACCTCGATCTCCGTCTGACGCAATTGACCACGTGGATCGAGCCGGTGCTGCTGCTCATCATGGGCATCCTGGTTGGAAGCATCGTCATCATCATGTATCATCCCGTCTTCCAAATGGCGGGCAACGTGTGAGCGGACAAGCTTGTGGAGTGCAGGCCGGAAAGGAATGTACGACGTGGCGGCTCGAAGCATGACACGACCCACGCTGGCCGAGGTGCTGGTGGGGCAGGGAATGGTGGCGAAGTCGACGGTGGACCAAACGCTGGGCCGGTTGGGCGGCGTCTCGGCCGATCTCGGCGCGACCCTGTTGGGCGAAGGGGCGTTGTCGGAAGAGCAGCTGGCGCGGGCGCTCGCCACTCAATTCGGGCTGCCGTTCGATCCGCTGGAGGACTTTCGCGTCGAGCCGTCGTTTTACGAGCGGATGTCGGTCAAGTTGATGCAGCGGCACCCCTTCGTACCCATCGCGGAATTACAGAACCGTTTGCGGGTCGCAGTTCCCGATCCTCAAGATCTGCTCGGTCTCGATGAGCTGGAATTGCTCATCGGCCGGGAACTGGACCTGGTCGTGAGCCCCAAGTCGGCGATCTTGACCGCTCTGGAGCGCAGTGAAGGCTCCAGCCAGGCGCTGCGCGAGCTCGAAGCCGAATACCGCTCCGTACTCGTCAAGGAGGACGAACGGGGCGAAGAGATTCTCACGCTCGATCATGGCGGCGAAGATCAGAGTCCCGCCGTCAAACTGCTGGATTCCATTCTCCTCAGCGCCATGCAGCGCCGCGCCAGCGACATCCACATCGAAGCAGCGGATCGCTCCACTCGCGTGAAATTGCGCGTCGACGGCATTCTCGTGCCGGCCATGGAGCCGCTGGACATCCGGTTGCACGCCCCGCTCGTCTCCCGTCTGAAAGTCATGTCGGACCTCGATATTGCGGAACGGCGGGTGCCCCAGGATGGAAGCTTCCGCATGCGTCTTGAGCGAAAGACGGTCGACTTCCGTGTGTCGATCCTGCCGAGTGTCTTCGGTGAATCGGTCGTCATTCGTATTCTAGACCGCGAAGCGATTACGACCGGCGTGTCGACCTTGCGCCTGGATCGCCTGGGCTTCAATGAGGAGGACCTCAAGCGGTTCCGCCGCGCGATCACCAGGCCCTACGGAATGGTGCTCGTCACGGGACCCACCGGCAGCGGGAAGACCACGACGCTCTATGCCGCCATTACCGAGATGAACATCAAAGAGGACAAGCTCATTACGATCGAAGATCCCGTCGAATACCAACTGCCGGGCGTCGTTCAAATTCCCGTTAATGAGAAGAAGGGGCTCACATTTGCCCGCGGGCTGCGCTCGATCCTCCGTCACGATCCGGACAAGATCATGGTCGGCGAAATCCGTGATTCCGAAACGGCTCAGATCGCGATCCAGTCGGCACTGACCGGACATCTAGTGCTGACCACCGTCCATGCCAACAACGTCTTCGATGTGATTGGCCGGTTCGCCTCCATGGGCATCGATGCCTACAATTTTTTGGCCGCGTTGAATTGCGTGCTCGCGCAGCGGTTGATCCGGATGTTGTGCCAGTCCTGCCGCGTGCCGGTACCGCTCGACAAGGCCCTGGCCGAAGAATCGGGGCTCGACTATGAAGAATATAAGGATGTGCCGTTTCATCAAGGCAAGGGATGCCATGATTGCCACGGCACTGGCTATCGCGGGCGCAAATGTATCACGGAATTTCTCGACCTCACGGACGAAATCAAGGAGATGATCTTGTCCGAAAGGCCGCTGTCGGAGATCCGGTATCGCGCGGTCACCGGCGGCATGATTACCCTGAGGCAGTCGGCGCTGCGTAAAGTCCTCGACGGCGGCACGACCCTTCGCGAAATCAACCGCGTCACCTTCAGCGAGGAAGCGTAGCATGTGGAATCTAAGCGCCGGCCGTCCAGCCCACTGTCTGAAAATCGGGGGCCGCGCACTGGTCTGGGCCGAGAGCTCGAGGTCCTGGCGGGGACGGCATCGCTACCGTTGCGTGCTCTCGCCGATTCCTGCCGGCGTGGTAAAAATCTCGCCGATCGACGGGAATGTGGTCGATCGCGCCGCCTTGGAAGAACGTCTGCGGTCGCTTGCCGGACGGCCCAAACGGCTGCGGCTGTTAGGGCGCACGTGGCTGTCCGAATTGCCGCGGCGAGTCACCCTCGTGTTGCCGGATCTCGCCGTGCGCTCGACCATGCTTCAATTGGAGCAAGTCCCGGTCCGGCGGGATGAACAGGAGTCCCTGATCCGGTGGCGCCTCGGCCAGGAACAGCGTGTGCCGCTGACGGGGGCGAAACTCCAGTGGCAGATTTTTCCTCCGAGACATCCCAAGCAGGGCGTGCATACCGTTCTGGTCGTTGCCCTCCAGGAGTCGATCATGGCCGAGTATGAAGCCGCGTGCGGGGCGGCAGGACTGTTTCCCCAAGAAGTGACGGTGGCGAGCTTTCGCCTGTTCGATCTCTGGCTCAAGGCGGCAGGAGGCACCCGCTGCCTCAACCGGGATCTGGCCTGGGTGTCGGTGGCGGACGGGGCCCTGACCTGTTTGATCATTCACGACACCCGTCCTGTCTTCGTCCGGACGAAACTCCTGGCCGGCGACGCGCTCGCTGGCGAGGAAGTGAGCAGCCAGGAGAGCCTCGCACGAATCGTCCGTGAGACGGAACTATCCATCCTTGCCTGTCGCGAGCATGTTCCCAACTTGCGGCTGTCTCAACTGGTGCTCATGACGGAGACGGAGGTCCCCGGGTTGGAAGACCAGCTGGGGCAGGAATTTGGCGTCGCGACCGACCAATTGCAATGGGAGCACGTCGAAACCGTCGGGTGGGGTCATGACGGCGGCACGACGTCGTTGGCTGCCCTCCCGGTCGTCGCCGGACTTATATAACGATGCGCAGGAAGACGTCGTTCATCACACGTATCGCCGACCGGATGGCCAGCTTTCGATGGCAGACCGGCGGGGCCACCTATTTCCATATTGAACTATCCAGCCGCTATCGCGCCTATGTGGCTCCAACTCGTCTCGTATTGCAGATCGCCGCTCTTCTCTTGGGAGTGCTGGTGTCCTGGAACGTCGCTCAGACCTGGTTCGCTTTCCAAGGGCTCCGGGACGTTCAATCGCGGCTCGATCAGGCTCGCGACCAAGACCAACAACTGCTCAAGGAGGCACAAGCCGAGGGGGTCGATCTGTCGGAGGCGGCTGTGCGACGTTTGCCGGCGGAGGTCGCTCTGGCCAACCAACTGCTGGCGAAACGGAATTTTTCCTGGACGCATTTTCTGTCAGGCCTCGAAGAGGCGATCCCTCCGCGCGTCTCGATCAAGGGGGTGCGCCTGGATCCTGCCAGCGCCGTCATTCATATGACGGGAGCCGCGGCGACCGTCGAGGACGTGACGGCACTCACGCTCAAGCTCCAGTCGCACCCGGTGTTTCACGATCCGGTGCTCGGTCAGCATCATCTCGGAACCGATGGCCTTGTCGAATTCGACTTGAAGCTCAAGTATCGTCCGCAGGAACACGAGCGAACATGACCAAGCTGCTCCTGGAACAATTGCGGAAGCCATACGGCACTCTGATTCCTCCGGCGGCGGTCGTGTGCTTCTTTGTGTTGGCACTGTGGGCCGTCTCGTCATTCGGCCTGGAGTCCGCAGAGCAACACCGCGCTCAACTGGCTACACAATGGGCGCAGGCGCGGAAAGAACATCAGCAGCACGAGGCCGCCCGGCGCGCCAAGAAGGATCTGGCCCAAGTCTGGGCCGCCCTGCCGGAAGAACGGGACTTTGCGCCTTTGGCACTGGGGATCACGGAAGAGGCGAAGCGCAACCATGTCACGCTGCCCGCGCTTTCCTATAAGACCGAGTCGACGCCGGTCGCCAATACGAGTAAGGGCGTATTGCAGGGCACGATGAGCGGCCGTTACGAAGATCTTAGGCGGTTCCTCTATGACATCGAAACGGCCGATGAGCTGGTGTACATCGAGGACGTCAATCTGGTGCCGTCTCCGGCGCAGGTCGACAACCTAACGTTCAACATCAAGATTGTCACTTATCTGCGCGGAGACGTGGGAAAGCCTGTTCCCTAG
>JBKPKC010000370.1:0-3912 GCA_046765595.1 Nitrospirota bacterium | reverse complement strand
CCATGGTTCCGCTGCTGCTCGGCTGGAGGGCATGGTGGATGAGACACGACACCGTCTCATCGAACGGCGCCCTCGTCGCAGGACTGTTCGTGATGCCGCTGATCGTAGTGGGGTTCGGGCTGCGCAAGGCCCCGGACGGCCGTCGTGCGGGTCACCACATGGCTGAGGGCATCCGGCGACTAAAGGATGAGCTGCTGGGAGCGCATCACGAGTGCGGAGGGTGCGCGCACGGCCCCGGCGCAGACCGTCAAGGGAGGGGCTCGTGAAGCTTCACCGCGTGAGCGCCTTGGCAGCGCGCCATTTGTACCTCTATCGCCGCAGCCTGCCCCGTATCATGGAGATTTTCTATTGGCCGTTTTTAGACCTTGTGATCTGGGGATTCATCACGATGTATCTCGTCAAATATCAACCCCAGATTCCGGGGTTCGTGACGTTTTTCCTGGGCGCATTGATTCTGTGGGACATGTTGTTTCGGTCGCAACAAGGCATCACCATCTCATTTCTCGAAGAATTGTGGGCCCGCAATCTCATGAATCTCTTCGCCAGTCCCCTCACCCCGGCCGAATTCCTCGCCTCGACCATCGCCATGAGCGTCTTCAAAGTCACATGTGTCTCATTGGTCATGGGTATCTGCGCATGGCTGTTTTACGGATACAACGTGTTGGTCATGGGGATATGGCTGCTCCCGTTCGTGGTGAACCTGGTGATCACCGGATGGATCATCGGGGTGTTGACGACGTCACTGATCATGCGGTTCGGGCAGGAGGCGGAAATTCTGGCCTGGAGTCTGGTGTTCCTGTTCCAGCCTATTTCCTGCGTCTTTTATCCGATGGAGGTATTGCCGGTGTGGCTGCAAGCCGTGGCCTGGGTCAACCCGGCCTCGCATGTGTTCGAGGGCATGCGGGCCGTGCTCAATGGGAACAGCGCTCCGGTGTCGGATCTTGCGTGGGCCGCTGGGTTAAACGGCGCGCTCTTAATAGGAGCTGTGATGCTGTTCTACAAGACCTTTGCCTATTGCAAAGTCCAAGGCTCGCTGGTACGGGTCGGGGAATGACTACAGAATGTCTCTGATTGTAATCCACCAGCCCCTATGATAGGGTTGGATGACTTCGTCGTACGGGCCTCGCGATGAAGCTGGTTTAGCTGTAGGGCCCGGAATATCGATGTTGCCTTGTCCGGGAATCTCGTCGGAAGTCAGACCCAAGTCGCCGCATGTCTCGCGTCTTCGGCCAGCTCCTTCCCCCGTTCCTCGAGTTCAAGACAATGTCATCATTAAAGGAGGAACCCCACATGGGTTCGAAGATTTACGTCGGTGGGTTGCCCTATTCGGCGACTGAGCAGCAACTGAGCGATTTGTTTGGCGCGCATGGGGCGGTAGCTTCGGCGCGGATCATCACGGACAAGTTCACGGGGCAGTCCCGCGGATTCGGATTTGTGGAGATGTCGTCGGATTCGGAAGCCCAAGCGGCGATTTCGGCGCTCAACGGCTCCGATATGGGTGGCCGGACGTTGACCGTCAATGAAGCACGTCCCCAGGAGCCTCGCAGTGGAGGGGGCGGCGGAGGCCGCGGCGGATTCGGTGGAGGTGGCGGCCGGGGTGCAGGCGGAAAGCGCGATCGCTGGTAAGCGCTAAGCGTTGATCGAACATACGAAAGGGTGCCATGACCTCATGGCACCCTTTTTTTATCAATCAAACCACTCATCGACCATCTTCACGTCCGTCGAGTGATCCTTCTCTAACGATTCCGCCGTTGGCGCCGGCGCCTCTAACGCCGTCCTGACCATCGACACCAGCGTCGACGGGTCAAAGGGCTTCGCGAGGAAAGGCAGCGCGCCCTTGCGGATGCCGTATCCGGCCAATTCATTGTCAATGTTCCCCGACATCAAAACCACGCGCAGGTTCGTCCGCATGCGGAGCGCGCGGAACGCGAGCTCATGGCCGTGAACATGCGGAAATTCATTCTCACTAGACGCAAAAGAGAATTCGGGCGGCGGCAGGACGAGATCGGTGACCAGCACGTCAATCGATCCTGTGTGTCCTTTGCAGATCTTGAGGGCTTCGGAACTGCCTGACGCCGAGAGCACCGAGCATCCGGCCTGCTGGAGAATCTTTTGACAGAGGCTCAAGACGGTGGCGTCATCATCAACGACGAGTACGGTGGGTCCGGGGGCGCCTGATTGCGGGGTAGCCGAGTGAGGCATCTGCCCTTCCTCTTACGTGGAACAATCGAGGATCAGCATAGCCCAAGATCCGGAGTCCTCCTACTAAAAGCTCATTTTGTGAATGCATCGAGCGGGCGCCTGCCCGCCTCGTCATAGCTAGCGGCCGCCGGAGGGTTGGTTGCAGTCTTGGCCCCATTCGCCGGCGGTCCATTCGCCGGCGATCCATTTGCAGGAGTTGAGACCGGCGGATTGGAGACCATCACATTCTGTCCGACGGGACAAATGTTCGAGGCAGCAGTGACGCCTGGAGGCCGCAACCCCCAGGCAGTGGCAAGAGCATGGCACGTGAGCTGATGGATACCTTCTTTGAGGTTTGTAAACCTGTCCATGGAAAAGGCTTTACCGCTCCATTGGATTTCTCCTGAGTCGGCATCCAGGGCACGAATATAGATCGAAGCGGTATAAAGGTTTTGGGACCGGCCGAAAAAGGCTTCTATCTCACCCGTCTGCCAGGTCGAAACGTCAGTGTCGACGAACACGATCTGCTTGGCGCCGACGGTCTTGCCCATCTTGAAAATATCCGCGTTCGAGATCGTCGTTGTGGGCTGGTAGAGCCGGATATCACTGACCATCTGGTTCACTTTCACATCGTCGACCAGCGTCATGCCGCGCTTCATCAACCATGTCGTCAGGCTCTGGACGCTTTCCTGACGCGTGCCCCAAACGACGGCTTTCACCGAGGCCGTCGGCAGCTTGGCATAGGTACCGTCGGTCTGGGGCATGGGATGCGAGTTGTAGGTTTGACACCCGGACAGGAACAGGAGCAGGACCACAGGCCAAAGACCAATTGCGGGACGAGGCTTTTCGGCAACGTGAAGTGGCATGCCATTCTCCTGGTTCAAAGGGTGCCCCAACATACTGGAGCGGGAGACAACGCACCATTCCTCGAAGGGATAGACCATCCAACCTTTCGAGGGAGAGGGGCGTTCAGAGGAGATTACCTAGGCGGTCGGGGAGGAGTGGCTTCGCTCTTTCAGGGCCGCCAATCGTTGAGGGTCGAGCCTGACAGAAATAGTCTTTTCCTGGGTCACAATGACGGCCCCGGCCGCTTGCCCTTTGGCCTTTTTCACCCATTTGCGTTTGGTGTAGATGACTTCCCCTTTTCCGCTTTGTTTTAGATCGCTGTAGAGCAAAGCCAGCGTCGCCGCCTCGCGTAGGGTTTCCAACGGCGGATCAGCGCCTTTGGCCAACCGCACGACGACGTGTGAGCCCGGCGTGCCTCTGGCATGAAGCCAGAGATCGTCACTCTTGGCCATGCGAAAGGTCAGGTCTTCATTCTCTGCCGCATTGCGTCCGACAAACATGGGCAAGCCGTCCGCTGAGACAAACCTACGGAATGGACCTTGCCGGCTGCCGGCCGGTCTCTCGCGATTCGAGGCTGTCCTCTGGGGCTCGCGTCTGGCGCCGGCCCCCGGCGGAGTCCAACCGCCGTCCTGGACCGAGGTGATTTCCCGCCTCAGGGCGTCGGCCTCCTGTTCGCCGTGGGCAATACGCGCGCGCAGCTCACGATCCGCCGTCAGGTACCTCCGGTGCTTTTTGAAGTAGTCATTCATGTTGTGAAGCGCAGACTTCGCTGGGTCGAGCGGCAGGGTCACTTCGGGAAGCGCCGAATCGTAATAGTCCACCAGCGTGATCTGCTCGATACCCGCGGTGATGGATGCGAGATGGGCTTTGAGGAGTTCGCCATAC
>JBKPKC010000369.1:0-4294 GCA_046765595.1 Nitrospirota bacterium | reverse complement strand
CCTCGACAATTGCCACCGTTCAGCGCTGGCTGACGCGTGGCCCGTTGGTCTACCGGTATATCGCCGAGCAGGGGACCGGCCGCGAAGAGGGGGCGTTCCTGCCGTGCAGTTTCTGGTTGGTGGAGGCGCTGGCCGCTGCCGGTCGTTTGGAAGAGGCTGAAGATCTCCTCGCCCGTTTGGCGCCTCACGCCAACGACCTCGGCCTCTTTCCCGAGGAAATCCGGCACCAGGACGGCGCGTTCCTCGGGAACTTTCCTCTGGCGCTCACACATGTGGCGCATCTGGGCGCGCTCTTGCGTCTCGCAGGAAAAGCGTGAGCCGAAAATACCTCACGCGATCTCTATAGATGGTAGAAGGCGCCCAGCACCGTCCCATAGGCAATATGGGCGATGAGAAGAGCCAGCGGCGTGCGGTATCCGTAATTCAAGGCAAGAAATCCCGGGGGTTCGAGCATTCGGGTCGGCTTCGGACCTGTGTGATCCGAGGCCATGCGCGGGTGGACGCCCGGAAGGGAGGGCAAGACGGCGACCAGGATGAAGGCCGTATGGGCAATACCCATCAGCGCGCCGAGCCACCACGTCGCGATTCCAAGCCCCTGAAAGAACAGCACATACACCAATGCAATCCACCAGCCGTTGAAAAAATGCATTACGAATCCCACGACCTTTGCCCGGTCGCGGTCGGGCGTGACCATCGTTCCCAGTAGAAGGGTCGTATCCATGCGGGTCAGGTGCAGCGCCTGGCTGGCGCGGAGGAGGGTCGTCAACAGACCGGTGGCCAGCAATCCCCAGAGCAACGTGTCTCCGATGTGCATAATCCCCTCCACGGGCCTCACGCCGGTTGATCGTTGCCGAGGAGGGACCTGACCGGTCGCGCCGGCCCTGTGGGCCGAGTCCTGCTGAGAACCCGAAGACCACAGGCGGCGACCGGTGTTCGCTCTAAGCAGCCTTCTTGCGTCGTGATCCCGATGATTTCCTGCCGCCTTCGTATTTCTGCATCAACTTGGCTCTGCGCTTGGAAACTTTCTCCGAGATACTCTCCGGTTCAAAGCCGCTTTCCTGAGCCTGCGGGAACATTTCTCCTTCTTCTTCCTCGATGTGGTGGCCCACGAGCTCGCCCAAGACCTTGAATTTGGTCGCGAACGCCTCGCCTCCCGCATCCATCTTGTGCAGTTCCTTGATCAGCAGCCTGGCCACGTGGTGTTCTTCCTTGGCTTCATTCACCGCCTCTTCATCGTCGAGGACTTCGGCGATGGCCGGGTATACCAGCTCCTCTTCCAAGGCCGCATGGACCTCCAGCGCCGTCAAGGTCTCTTCTGCAATCGAGGCCCGGGCGCGCTTGTCGGCATCCTCAAAGCGGGTGAACAGGTCCTGCACATGCCGGTGGTCGGTTTTCAACATTTCGAAAACGTCCCCCGCGGATTCCGTCTGATCGTCCATTTCGCGCTCTTCCATGTCGTCGTTTTTGGGTCGGGACTCCCGCATTGGTTCCTCCTTATAATTCCTCGCGGTCTTCACGGCGCATGATGTTCTCGAACAACTCGAACTGCTCCTGGCACCCCACGCATCGTCGTGCAAATGGCAATGCACGCAGCCGCGCAGGAGAAATAGGCGCTTCACAATCTTCGCATATACCGTAGGTGCCCTCATCGAGCCGCCGAAGGGCTTCATCCAGCTGGATGCGTTCCTGGGTTCTGGCTTCCAGAAGTGCGATCTGCTGGGCGCCGGTGGCGTCGCGCAGGGACATGTCCTCGACGTCGAGCACCGAGTTGTCACGAAAGTGCGTATGATTGTCCCGGTGTTGCGCGATGAGATGGTCAATCTCGCGTTGCAGCGTCGACCGCCGCCCGATGAGCAAGGTGCGCAGCACTTCCGGTCGCCTTTCATTCGTTTGATTTTCCATGAATGACTCCTCGGTAGAAGTTGTGCGGACTCGCATCGGAGTTTGCAAGACCAGGGCCAGTCGTCCGGGACCATCGCGCATTCGGGATTGGCCGAGACCTGATGCTGTCGCCGCGGCCGAACGGCTGAGCGGACGCGCGACTTGTCTCAAGGGGGACAAGCTGTCGGAAGGCCGGCTCAGGGACTTGCCGGTGAGTGCGCGCTGAGGAAAGGAAGGCAGAGGAGCACGAGGCCCCTCTGCCTGTGCCGTCTTTCGCCGAACTGTCGCGCGATGAGGCAGTCATGAAATTGAGAGTGGGCGACTCTCAGGCTCAATGACGAGCGATCCGCAACGGGGGCGCGCCCGGATCGTTCATGCTCCATCGTGCTGCGTGTCGGCGGAAGACAACGCGATCCCATGCCGGCCGTGTCCACCCTCAGGCGGCGAGCGACGATTGCGATGTCAGATCGTCCTTGCGCCGCTGCATCGTCACGCCGAGCGTTTGCACATCGAGCTGCGCCGCAGCGAGGGGAAGGATCGCGTCTTCCTCCTCCGAGACGTGCTCGATGACCGAATCCTCAAGCTCGGCTAACAGGTCGCGATAGTCGCTGCTCACCGGGTCAAGGGTCCGCAACTGTTGGATCAGCTCCCTGACCGTGCCGTGACTGTCATAGGCGGCCGTGATGATCTCCGATTCCGTCTCGTCCTCCTCGTCCTCGTCCAGCGCATCAAGTTCGGCGCCGTCGATTTCGTCGAAGCCGCTTTCGCTCTCGGGATCGATCTCGCCGTCGTCCGTGACATCGAGACCGTTCCCTTGCGTCTCTTCCTCGTCGAGCGATTCCAACTTGGACTGCACAGCTGGATAGAAGAGTTCCTCTTCGATCTTCGAGTGGATCTCGAGTTCGGTGAACAGGCGTTTTGCGATGGAGCCCTTTTCCTCGTCAGCGGCCCCGTGGAATTGTTCAAACAGCTTCCGCACTTGCTTATGGTCGGCTTTCAACAACTGCACCGCATCTTGGGGTTGTGAACTTTTAGGTTTCTTCGGCGTCCGCTTGGCCATGGGTTCCTCCTACCCGATTCACGGTTGCGCCCTGCGCCGGGGCGTTATCCATTGACGACCGTGCCGCCGTTGGGATGCAACACTTGGCCGGTCGTATATGACGAATCCTGCGACGCAAGAAAGACATAGCTGGGGGCGACTTCTTCCGGCTGCCCTGCGCGTTTGAGCGGAACGTCGGAGCCGAATGTGGCAACTTTATCCGGAGGGAACGTGGAGGGTATCAACGGCGTCCAGATCGGGCCCGGCGCGACGGCATTGACGCGGATCTGCTTGTCCGCCAGTGCCTGCGACAAGGAGCGTGTGAATGCCACGATGGCGCCCTTCGTCGACGAGTAGTCGAGCAATTGAGGGCTGCCTTTGTAGGCCGTGACCGAGGTGGTGTTGATGATCGTGCTGCCTTGTTTGAGGTACGGCAAGGCGGCCTTTCCCATGTAGAAGTAGGAGAAGATATTCGTGCGGAAGGTTCGCTCGAGTTGATCCGCCGTGATGTGCTCCAAGCTGTCCTGCGGATGCTGTTCCGCGGCGTTGTTCACCAGGATATCCAGCCGGCCGAATTCCTGAACCGTGCGCTCGACCGCTTCCTGGCAGAAGACTTCCTTTCCGACGTCGCCGGCGATCAATAGGCATCGCCGGCCCTCTTGTTCGACGAGACGCCTGGTTTCCTTGGCGTCCTCATGCTCGTTGAGATAGACAATGGCGACGTCCGCGCCTTCCTTGGCGTACGCGATGGCGACAGCGCGGCCGATCCCGCTGTCGCCGCCCGTGATGAGCGCGGCTTTGTCCCGAAGCTTCCCGGATCCCCGCGACTGGCCGTCACTTGCAGGAGGGGGCATCATGTCCTTTTCGAGTCCGGGTTTCCGCGACTGATGTTGAGGAGGGCGCTGGGGTTGCTTCGATGGTGACATTGTTCCCCGTGATCGTGGAGGGGGATCCGCCTCGGTGAGCGTGACTCCCTGCTCCGGATTCCGACCGGAGCTCCTGCACTCAGACCGTGGAAAAAGCCGGTGCAAGAGGCAGACCTGCCCCGGTCGTTCACGTAGGCGAGGATCACGCGTGAACGTCGGCCGGTTGGGTGCGAGCTGGGACGGGATTCACGGACAAAGTGTCTGACTCAGGACAGGGTGGTCCGCGCCTCAGAGCCCCGCCCATGGTCGTTTCGCTGGAGGACATGTCATTTAGATGGCGCAGACAAATGAGGGCACTCCATTTGCAGATCTCCCCCTGACCGCAACATGAGTCTCGCTAAAAAATTGCAGAAGCAGCCGGAATTGCAGCGGCAATCCCCCGGGACGTCCTCCCGCTCTCGGTCCCCGCAGCCTTCGCTCTTCGCGGTCGGACGCAACTGTTGGCGGG
>JBKPKC010000368.1:0-4248 GCA_046765595.1 Nitrospirota bacterium | reverse complement strand
ATTCCCAGCCGGTCGACACCTGCGCCGACGGCGACCGATGCCTGGTAGAGCACGTCGGCCAGTTCGATGGCCCGTGCCGTCGGCTTCGCGATCTTGTACAGCACGAAGCGATCGGCAATGGCCTCCGCCACGTCCAAGATATCGTCCAAGGCGCTCGCGAGATCGTGGATGTCTTCGCGGTCGATCGGCGTGATGAAGGTTTGGTTGAGACGGAGGACGATGTCATGGGTAATCCCGTCTCCCACGTGCTCCACGTCCTTGATACGCTTGGCCTGATCGCCGGTGGATTGATACCGCTCCATCATCTCCTTCAAGAGACGGCTGCCCTCGATCATGTTGTGCGCAGCGCTCTTGAACAATTCGAAGAAGGCTTCTTCTTTGGGAATCAAGCCAAACATCATCATCCCTCTCTGCGGACCGCGGTCCGCTCGTTCATCTGCGCATCGGTGTTCACCACCGGATGAGACCGGACGCCCACGTCAGTCCGCCGCCAAAACTTCCCAGCACCACGAGGTCACGCGGTCGTATCTTTCCGGCACGGACGGCCTCATCGAGAGCGATAGGCAGCGAGGCAGACGAGGTATTTCCGAATCGCTCGATGACCGAACAAATGCGGTCACGCGAAACGGCGAGGCGGGTCGCGAGCTGCGCCAGAATTCTGCCGTTCGCCTGATGGACGACGAATTGGGCCACCTCCGCCGTGTCGACGCCGAATTCTTTGACGAGGTCCCGCACCGCCTGCTCCAGACGTTTGACCGCCAACCGGAACAGCGGCGCGCCGTGCATGCGCAACGTATGGTCCTTGGCCTCGAGTGTGTCCTGGCTCGCCGGTGAACGCGATCCCCCTGCAGGGATGCGGATCAAATCATGGCGTGCCCCGTCCGCAGCCAGACGGATGCCCAGAAGGCCGTGGCCAGGCTGGCTAGAATCCCGTTCTCCCTGCACGACGACGGCCCCCGCGCCGTCGCCGAACAACAATGCGGTGTCCAGATCGTGCGCATCGAGAGTACGGGACTTCACTTCGGCGGCGGCCACGAGACAGGTTTTAATCTGGCCGCTTCGAATCATGGCATCGGCCATGGACAGCGCGTAGAGGAAGCCCGAACAGGACGCCGCCACGTCGAACGCCGGCACGGCAGCACAGCCCAGCTTCCGCTGAACGTGGCACGCTGTCGACGGAAAAGCCATGTCAGGCGAGGTGGTTGAAACGACCACGGCCTCGAGGGCGGTCGACGGAACTCCGGCCGCCTGGAGGGCGGCGCGGCAGGCCTCGACCGCCAGGTCCGATGACGCCTGGTCGGCGTGGGCCCAGCGCCGCTCATGAATGCCCGTCAGCCGGAAAATCGTGTCCGAATCGATCTGGAAGGCAGCCCCGACCTCATCGTTCGGGACCACTCGTGCGGGCAGATAGGAACCGGTTCCGAGAATTTGCGATCGGATCATTGCTGAAATGCCAATGGGTTGTACCGAACCGCGGGATTA
Source organism: Nitrospirota bacterium (assembly GCA_046765595.1). Taxonomy (GTDB): domain Bacteria; phylum Nitrospirota; class Nitrospiria; order Nitrospirales; family Nitrospiraceae; genus Nitrospira_C. The sequence continues at coordinate 2,766 of JBKPKC010000368.1, read as the reverse complement.
TAGGTCTCGCGCCCACCAGGGTCAACCCAAGGCGGTGAAAGATTGCATTTGGGGTCCTCTCCTGCTACTTTTGGATTCGGAGATCGTGGTGGGCACCAATCACGTTCGAAAAATCCTGTGTGACCGGCGGCAGGGGCTGACTTTCGCGATGAGCGTCTCGACCCTCTGCCTGCTGTTGGCTTGTTCGAGCTCTCCTAAGACCGGCGATCCCACTTCCAAAAAAGCCTTGAGCGGAACCGACGAGTCGATTTTTCTCGGCGACACGATCGAGAAAAATTACGACCCCAACGTTATCATGAAGCGGGGCGAAGCCTTCTTTGAGAAGGAGGAATTCGCCGAGGCGATCGTCGAGTACAATCACTTTCTCGATTTGCATCGCAATCACATGCTCGCTTCGTACGCAGCGTTTCGAATCGGGGAAAGTCAGATGAAGCGCGCGAAAGGTATTGAGCGGGATCCGGAGCCGATTCAAAAGGCGATCGATTCATTTGAACGACTGCGGCGAGACTACCCCGCCAGCCGATACGACGGCCAGGCCGTGGACAAACTCCAAGAATGCCACGATCTGCTGGCTCAAATGCATCTGTTTGTCGGACAATTCTACTATCGACGCGGATCATTTCTGGCGGCAGCCCACCGCTTTGAACAGATCATGAAGATCTATCCCGACAAATCCGTGGCGCCCGACGCCCTGTATTTTTTGGCGATGAGTTATCATGATCTGGGTGCGGATGATTGGGCGAGTGAGAAATTGACGCTGTTGGCCGAGAAGTATCCGAGCAGCGCCCATTCCAGCGAGGGGAAAAAACTGTTGGCGAAAATTATGAAGTCTCAGCCGCCCGTGGTGGTCGCCAAGAAACCGGATGCGGCCCCGCCCGCCGCCGAGCCTGCGGTTGCAGAGAGTCAGCATTCGGCGCCTGGAGGAGGGGTCACCCCACAAGTGGCCAACGGCCTCATGCGGCTTCCATCAGCCACGGCCATGGGCCAGGGGTTTGTCAATTGCCGCCTCGGCGCCTGGTGCTAGCGTCGTTCTTCCATCGCTCGGACCCTCAACGTAACAACGTACGCTTCGGCCCCTCGATCGGTGCGGCCTCGCTAGCAACTGATTTGATCAGAATTAGGAGATAGCCGCGAAAGAAGTAGGTCTACTGGCCCAGGTACCAGCCGATGCCATATCTCTCCAGGAAGCTCGTAATCATCGTCAATGAATTCGCATAGATCATCACCCCGACGATCACCAGCAGCACGCCGCTTACCGTCGAGACGCCCCAGAGATAGGTTCGCGCCTGTTTGAAATACGCGAGAAACCGGTCGACCCCGAGCGCGGTCAGAAACAGCGGCAATCCCAACCCAAGCGAATAACTTGCCAGTAAGAGCACGCCATCGAGCAACGAATCGGTCGTGCTGGCGTAGAGAAGAATGGTGCCCAGCACCGGACCGACGCAGGGCGTCCATCCTGCGGCAAAGGCAATGCCGATCAGAAACGATCCCAGATAGCCGACCGGCCGGTTGCGAAATTGAAACCGGTGTTCCATCTGCAAAAAATTGATGTTGAGGATTCCCAGCAGATAGAGGCCGAACACCACAATCAAGACGCCGCCGATGCGCCGGATATGATCCTGGTACGTAATCAAGATCTGGCCGATGAAACTGGCCGAGGCGCCGAAGGCGATGAACACCACCGAGAAGCCGGCGATGAACAGGAGTGCGTTCACCACGATCGCTCTCTTGAATTCGGACCGTGCGTTCGCATCCGTCAATTGCTCAATCGAAAGTCCGGTGATGTAAGAGATGTAGGACGGCACCAGCGGAAGGACGCAAGGGGACACGAACGAGAGTAGTCCCGCTGAAAACGCCGCGACCATGGAAATATGCGTGAGGGATTGTGACACGGCACTCGCCTGCAAGAGCGCTTAGGATTTCATCAGCATTTCAATCAACTGGTGTGCTTCGGGAGCCTCCCAATCGCGTGCGCCGAAAATGTGGTGACGCACGATTCCCTCTCGGTCGACCATGAAGGTCATCGGCAGCGTGCGTGCACCATACGACAAGCCGACCCGGAAATCGGCATCGTGGAGGATCGGAAAGGTGAGCTTGTTTTCCTGCTGAAACGGCCTTGTGACCGAGACGCCTTGAGCATCGGTCGACACTGCAAGAATCTCGAAATCCTTCCGGTCATAGGCCCGGTACAGCCGTTCCATAGCCGGCATTTCCACACGGCAAGGCCCGCACCACGTCGCCCAAAAATTCAAGAGCACCACTTTCCCGCGCAGATCAGTCAGCGACACCACGCGTCCGTCCATGTCCCGGAGATGAAAGTTCGGGGCTACATCGCCGGGCTTGACCACGCCGCGTTGCGCAATCGGGATGCCGCCGCCGGCATGGACCGCGGGTGAGACGTTCATCGCGGCCAGCAGCGCCAACGATGCAGCAATCATTACCATTCCGATCATCCCTACTCCATCCGCGCAGCCGTCTTTGGCGTCACATTGAGAAGCTTCGTCAGCACTTCCAGGCTGTCGAGCCTCGTCCAATCGCGCGGGCCGTTGATGATCTCGCGGATGATCCCCTCTTGATCGATGATGAAGGTTTCGGGAACACCCATCCGCTTATATGGTTTGTCCGTCCGTCCCCATGAATCGACCAGTACCGGAAACGTCAGGTTCAGGCCTTTGACGAACGGGGGAATGTCTTTCGTCGTCGTCACGCGATCGATACCTGTCTCTTATACACATCTCCGAGCCCACGAGACATTCGGTACAATCT
>JBKPKC010000367.1:0-3885 GCA_046765595.1 Nitrospirota bacterium | reverse complement strand
GAGTCCTGCTGGACAGTGGCGACGGCCTGTTGGATCTCACGGATCTGCGGCCACGAGACCTGGTCGCTGACGAACTGCGTTTTCAGCTGGCCCAGGTAATCGAGTCGGCGGGGACGGTCGATGAGCTCCGTGTCGGCAATGGTATCCGCGGCACGCGCAAAGAGATAGGCCAGACTAACTTGGTCGCGCACGTTTGCCGGCACGACCACCAGCGTCGTATAGAAGAGCCGGGACACACGCTTGAGGAGATCGCGTAACAGGGCCTGTTTGGAAGCGGGAGTGCTCGTGGCGTCACCGTGCATCGTTCGGCAATTTCAGAGAAGCAGGGTAAGGGCGTCCGTCAACGGACCTCAAGTTTGCCTTCCATGCCCTTATCCCGATGACTCGGCAGCGGCCACAGCCGCTTATCACAGTAAATCGGGAAGATGCCGGATTGCATCGGGGTGAATTTCAGAATGGTGGTCTTCCCGGCACTGACGTCTTGCTCAACGGACAGGCTGCCGGCCGGATCCTTGATGATAAAATTGTGCGGGGTGAATGTCGTCACGCTTTTGAGCGTCAGTTCGACCGGCTTGCCTTTCTCGACAACCAGGTGGGCCGGCTCATACGAGTAGCTGTCGAGGATGACAGTGGTGCGCTGCACGCCGTCCGAATCGGTTGGGACCGTGAACGGCGGTCCCATCGACTTGGGCTCTGCGGCCCAGGCAACGGCAGCCAACACGAACGACACTCCGAGCCCTCCGATCAGATTGCGCAGATTGCGTCGCCGCATAGCATCTCCTTTGATGAGAGGTTTCTAACAGGAAGTGCTGGAATCGGTCAATGTTCGCCTGGGGTTATGCGGCACAAGCACGCCTTGACCTTGCAGACCGAAGACTTATTCTAGAATCCTGCGTGTGTCGATTTGTATTATAATGACTGCGGGTTAAAGAGGGCCGAGCGGTTTCAACACCGCTCTATAAGGAGGAATCGATGAAGTGGATTAAAGGCATTGTGCTGCTCCTGATTTCCAACCTGTTGTTCATGGTGGCGATCAACGTGATCGTCAGCGTTGTGCTGCCGGCGTTCGGCGTCACATTGGGAGGCGATACGGTCTCCCTTCTGACCATGGCCGGCATCTATGGATTTGCCGGCGCCTTCCTCAGTTTGGCTTTTTCGAAACAGATGGCACGGGCGATGCTGAGCAGCTGCGAGCAGATCACCCAACCCCGGTCTCATGCGGAACAGGTGATTTACGGGTCTGTCCAGGACATCGCGCGCCGATTGAACATCACCATGCCGGAGGTCTGGGTGTATGACTCTCCCGACCCCAACGCCTTTGCGACCGGTCCCACCAAAAACAATTCAATGGTCGCCGTCTCGACCGGCCTGCTCCAAAACCTGAAAGAGGAGGAAGTGCGAGCGGTCCTCGCTCACGAGATGGGGCATGTCTATAACGGCGACATGTTTACGACGACCGTGCTCGCGGGCTTGATGAACACGTTCGTGTACTTTATTTCGCTGCTGGTCCGCCGGTTCTTTGCCGAACGGGATCAGGAGGGATTGGGGTTTGCGTTATCACTGGTCGTTCAAATCGTCCTGGGCTTCCTTGCGATGATTCCGATCATGTGGCATTCACGGCGCCGCGAGTTCGGGGCTGATGCCTTTTCGGCCAAGGTGTATGGCAAGGGTGCGATGATCTCGGCATTGCAGGGGATTGAACGCTGGGTGTCCCGGGCGCAGATGGAGCCCAGCAGCACGGCCGATCCGCTCGTCACGTTCAAGATCGCCGGCCCGAGCCGTGTCCTGCGCCTGTTTGCCTCGCATCCTACGATGGAAGAACGCATCGCCGCATTGGAGCGGGTCTAACAGGTACTGGGAGGCTGCCATGAGAAAATGCATCTTCGTGCTGTCAATGATCGCACTGGGTAGTGGACTCATGACCGGCCTCCCGCTCGCTCAACAGGAAGGATTACTCATGGCGGCCAAGACCACGAGTTTGTACGACTTCACAATGGACGACATTGACGGCCAGCCGGTCAATCTCGGGACGTACAAAGGCAAGGTGCTGCTGCTCGTGAACACCGCGAGCTTGTGCGGCAACACGCCGCAATACACCGACCTCGAACGCGTGTATGAGCAGTATCACGACCAGGGGTTTGAAGTGTTGGCATTCCCGGCCAATAATTTCGGCCAGCAGGAGCCGGGGACCAATGCCGAGATCAAAGGGTTCTGCTTGACGAAATACAGCGTCAGCTTCCCGCTGTTCAGCAAAATCAGCGTCAAGGGATCAGACAAGCACCCGCTCTATCAATATCTGACCGAGCAGAGTCCGTTTCCTGGCGAGGTGGAATGGAACTTTCAGAAATATCTTGTCGACCGGTCCGGTCGCGTGGTGGGGCGCTTCCACCATCGCACGAAGCCCGCCTCGCCTGAGGTCGTGACCGAGATCGAGCGAGTGCTGGCCGCGAAATAACGGCGCTTAGGTTCTTCGATAGAACGCGATGTGCTCGCGGTATTCCTGGATGGCGGCGCCGAGCGCCGCGGCGCCTCTGGGGATGTTGGCTTCCAACGTATCCTCGATGGTCTGATCATCCACTTCCACGTCATAGCGATCTTGCACATTCGTCCGCACGGGGCCGGCGGTGACCTCGCGCGGCATGAAGATTTCCTTCCATACTTCCTTTTCCACCAGGCAGACGTCCCTGAACCGTTCGTAGAGCAAGGCGAGCTTATCCGGTTCAGTGACTCGGATTCGAGTGCCCATGAGGGTTCCTTTGAGGTAATCCGGTTACTTTTGTGCGGATGACGGAGAGGCAGGAAGCGCGTCGACGATGGAAAACCGCATCATTCCCACTTGATTCGCCGCGTGGAACGGTTGTTGCCCAAGCGGCGTGATGAACAGCTTGACCTGATATTTTCCGACCGGCCACTTGTCGTCTTTCCGCTTCAGTTCAAGGAAACCATACCGTTCATGGCCGGGAACTTCAAGGCTGTCTTTGCCCATCGGCGCATCGGGGAGTTTGCCCTCCGCGCCTTCGAGGAACCACTGGGCACTGAACTGGGCCGGATCTTCCAGCGGAGCCACTTCGAATACGATGTAGATGGCGGGCGTCTCAGGGGTGAACACCGAAGTGGGTTCGATCGGCTTGAGACGGGGATCCTGCGTGTACCATCCTTTCCGGCCGAAACTATCCCACTCGACATCATACCCTTTGGCCATCTTGATCCATGTGAACAGCGACTGCGGGATCCCTCTTTTCTGCTCGTCGAAGGAGGGACTTTGGGTTGGATCAATTTCGGTGGTGGATTGTTCCTTGGGGGCCACCAGGTCTCTCGCGTCGGCTTCCCAGGAATCGTTGGTCACGAGACTGGCGATTCCGATCAGCACGGCGAGCGCCCAGTGATCGGTGAACCGAGTGGGTGTTCGAGTGACCTGCATAAGCCCCCCCGCGACCCTTCATCATTCAACACCTATTTGATACCAGACGCAAGCCGTCTGTGGTAGGCTGTGTCCGTACTTGTAATGCACCTTCCGGAAACCTCCGAACAAAACCTTCGAGAACCGGGCCGTCGGTATGGCCTTCGAGACGGCGCCTGCCAAGCCATCACACAAGGCAGTGGGGAACAATACCTCTCCGCCTTTGCCCTCCTCTTGGGAGCCAGTCCGTTTCAGTTGAGTGTGTTGTCCGCCCTGCCGCAGCTGATTGGCACGGGAGCCCAGTTGGTTTCCATCAAGCTGCTGCGCTGGTTTTCAGACCGCAAGGCGTTGATCCGCGTCGGCACGGCCGGGCAAGCGTTGTCGTGGCTGCCTATTATGCTGCTGCCGCTCCTTTGGCCGTCGTCCGGCCCATGGCTTCTCATCATGGCGACCGCGCTGTATTTCGCCTGCAATCAGTTTACGAC
>JBKPKC010000366.1:0-3177 GCA_046765595.1 Nitrospirota bacterium | reverse complement strand
GCATGATGCCAAAGTCATTCTCGACCGCGCCCGTCTCGATCGAACGCTGCTCGACGCGATTGCTCACGCCCATGACAACGAGGTGCCCGGTCTCTAGCTCGCCGTCGGGGAACGTTCGCTCAGTCCTTTCTCCGTTGTAAGACGGTGATTTAATCCGCCGACGCGGTACCATCGATCGATGAGCTCCAAACCGATCTGGACTCATGGAAGAAACTTACAACGAAGACAGGCCCCATCAGGGGAGATGGTGCTACGGGAAGACTCGGATGCAAAGTTTCATGGATAGTCTAAGCGGCTTTGACGTCCACTCGACCGATCACGAAACCTTCTTCTTTAGGAACTTCCTGGCCGTCGTCTTTTAACCCCTGGATGTGAAGCTCAATCGCTTCCCTGGCGTTCTTCATCGCCTCGTCGATTGTTTCACCCTGACTGAAACAACCGGGTAGAGACGGTACACCCACCCAGTATCCGCCTTCCTCTGCAGCAAGGCTATCGTGACGGGCTGACCGTTCGGCATCTTGATGTTGACGTGATCACGTTTGCCAGCCGACGTACTCCGCCCACCTTAACGAATACCTTTACCGCTTCGTCACCACCTCCGCCTCTAAGCTGGCGTCGGCCATACGATGGTTATCCGCTACTCACCTCGACATTTACATCCGCTTCTTTTTTCGGTCGGATACTTTCGCTGATCCGATCAAGGATTTCGAGTGAACTGCGTTGCGGGGCGTAGACTTAATAGGCCGGCGGTGGCATTAACGTGCCGCTTCATTGAGACCGCTTTGCTTTGTTGCCCTAAACCCGGCTTTCCGATTACAGCTTCAAAGCGTCATCTATCCGGATGTGACCGTCTCGAGTCGACAGGCAAGCGCGTGACGCATGCAGTTCGGCGATCATCTGATCGTGCGGAAACTCCTGCTGCGTGAGTTTGACGAGCTTTCGCAACTCTTCCTCCGGAATCTTCGCTTCATGTGCCACGGATTCGTAGTCAAAATATCGCATCGCTGACGTCATCTTCGATATTCTATATGTTCTTGGGTGACAGCCTGTGACTGCCACGTTTTGATTTCCGCTCTCTAAGTTTTTGTTCTAGCCATAAGTTGATGAGCGTGTCAGACGAAACTCCCTGCTTACGTGCTTCCGATCGAATCATTTCAGAAAGATCTTTTGAAACCGGATAGTACGTGGCTTCCGGTTCCAGAAGTACGTCGAATTTCACCTTTCTTGTATTCTTCCAATAGCCGCTCAGATCGTGGTTATCCCAGAATTCCCCAATTTCCGCGTACGACTGAGCTTTTGAAATCGAGCTCTTACCTTTTTTCATATCTTCTCCTCTCGGCGGGAGTCATATCCGTGCCGATACGGGCAAAGCTTCACTCGTTCGCTTACGTACAAAAAACACAATGAGATAGCGTCCCGCGCTAATCTGACCCATTGCCGAATAAACGTTTTCTCCGCGCCGATGACCTTTCTCAACATATCTGAAGTACGGCGAACTGTTTAAAATGTTCCTGATTTCTTCCTGAGTGACGTGATGTTTGCGCTCGATCTTTTCAACAATCTCTTCGAGCCAGATTATTCCGGAGAGCTTCAATCAAGCACTCCTCGTGCGGCCGCGGATTCGTGATCTCCTTTCATTTCAGTTTTCGCCCTTCCCCGTCCACCGAAGGTAATTCCATCTGGGCTTTGGGCGGCGGCGCTTTCGGCAGGTTCTCCACCTCCAATGCTGTAGTCGTCCTTACCCCACTCACAGTGGCTGTGGACTGCTTTCCGAATCTTGTTATCGTGAGATTAGAATAGCGATTCGCCTCCTCCGGAACGCGGTGCACACAGGTGCTCCATTGAATGATCCTTCTAAGCAGTTCTTTGTGTTTCTCGTGTACAAACGCTCTGAGTTTGCCCGAGATTCGAACGTCCATCCATAGATCGGACAAGATTTTATACTTTCGAGGAGGGACCTGGTATTGTACTGTGTTATCGGGACCAAGCCGGACAAAGTCCAGATCAGCGCCCGTTTGTTGCTCCTTTAACCCAGAGTAATCATCTAGCGATAGTACATTCGAATGTTCTTCACAATAAATTTCATAATTTCGTTTCGCCGTGTAGCCGCGTTCCTCGCCCGACCGTGGCTTTCGGGAAGTTGCGGATTTTCAGCAAGCACGCCATCAGTGGGTCAGTGAAGCGCTAAGACGCCAGATCAGTGGAGCGCTTGGCGATTTTACCCTCGCTCATAGGTGAAGAGCGAACTCGCTTTCCAAGCCATGCATCGCAGGGTGACGGAGGTCACCGGCACGTATACGCTTCGAGAAGATAGTGAACCTTACAGCGCTAGTTTTACCGCCGAAAGTGAGGCCCTAAGGCCGGAAAATATCCTATTGTGGGACGAAAACGCTGAGATCACTTAGACATAGCGCGGCCCCACCCGGCCCACGTCGTTGTAATTGAAGATGCGGTAGCCGAGCGCGCACATCCGCTTGCGGTGCGCCCGTTCGGGTCGAAAAAAACGGGGTCTCGACTCTCTTGTTGAGGGCGTGGTCCAGTGTTGAATCCTGACTCTACCGCTTACCGATGTGAGGTAAGGTCCTGAAACCGCTTTCGGTATCTTCGGTTAATTCTCGATCTTTTCCCTGATCGTTCTGCAATCGGGCCAACTCCTCCGCCAAACCGCCAAATCGCTCGCCGATCACCCGGCTTCTGCATTCCCCGAGCCATCAAAAGCAACACCGGGATTTTCCTCGATCAGAAAGGCAATTGACAACTCTCCGGTCCGGCGTTACTGCTCGGGCAGAACAAAAAGCTGGTTTGTATTTCTTATGCATACGCGAGATCATGCAGCGTGACCAATTCGCGCGGGTGATCGTCCCGCCCCCCGAGGCGCCGACACTCCTCTCGGCATAAATAAGAAATAGAAAGTTGAAAGGATTTCAGTTGCCCCATCAGGACCGTCTCAACATCGCCGTCTTCATCGACTTCGACAACATCGAAATCGGCGTCAAATCGACGCTGGGAGAGAATTTCGATATCGGCGCTATCCTCGACGCCTTGAAGGAGCGGGGTGAGGTGGTCACCAAGATCGCCTATGCCGACTGGACGCGCGCGGGCGAGTACAGCCGCCATCTCACGCAGCACGCCATCCGGTTGGTGCAGCGCAATCTGACGCCCGGCGGCGACAAGAAC
>JBKPKC010000365.1:0-4181 GCA_046765595.1 Nitrospirota bacterium | reverse complement strand
AAGCGAGGAGGGTGCGCGTGCGTAATGACCAATTCGCAGTGAATGATGCAATCGGAGTCCAGTTGGCACTCGAGGCGGACCGTCTCATTCGTGGGAAGGAGCAAGTCGGTAGAGAAATGCAGCCCTTCCTCGGTCAGGTCGATGATTTCGCAAAGGGTCGTAGTGTGGTCTTTGGTCACGAGCCCGGTCCGGGATACCGGCATCCGGAATTGTCGGCGTTGAGTCATTATCGGTCCATTCAGGGTAATCGGATGTTCTCCACTACACTCGCTCAAGAGATCGACTTAGGAGCCGCCTTTAGGCAGCGATCGACGACGATCGCAATGGCGAGAATCGGAAATGGGACCAGGCTGAGCAGCAGCATCAACATCAATGGTGACATGGCATATCTCCTTTTCAGATTGCTGAGCATGCCCGCGAGTGCTGCAATGGCAAGGCCAGAGGAATACCTACAAAGAAGGGGGTTCCAAGCCCTTGATCTAAGGGCCTCCTCTATCAACGACATCACCTCGTTCCATTTGAGATCCCAGAAGGAGGCCCATAGACCGAAGAACGGACGGAAAATTCTCGCCATTTTGGCCGGGAATTTCCTCCCTCGTTGGAGGGAGCGTGGCTCCGGAACACGTTTGATCGAGATTCAATCGGTTGTGCGAGAAAGCGGTAACTGCCTTCGGGATCTCTTCTCGGGAGCATTTGCTGCATGGCCTGCGTGAACGCTTCGCTGACCGCTTGATCGAGCCGAGCGAGGCAGCCACTCATTCTCAACCACTGTCTTCATCGTTTCCGCAATACTCGATCCGGATGAGGCGCCGTTCTGTGCTAGGATGCTCGCCATGTCGGTGCTCAAGCTCGTGCTGTGGGGAGTGGTTGCGGTGTTGGGTGCCGGCGCGCTTGCCATTGTCACCGGTCTCCTGTCTCCACAAGAAAAGGTGAATGGTCTCTGGCTGGTTGTTGCCGCGGCCTGCCTGTATGCACTGGCCTACCGCTTCTACGGGCGGTGGATCGCGTGGAAAGTCATCGAGCTCAACAATCGGCGCGTCACGCCCGCCGTGCGGTTGAACGACGGCGTGAATTTCCATCCAACCAATAGCGTCGTTCTTTTCGGCCACCACTTCGCAGCGATCGCCGGAGCCGGTCCTTTGCTCGGGCCGGTGTTGGCGGCACAATTCGGGTTTCTTCCCGGCTTTCTCTGGCTGGTCGTCGGTGCAGTACTCGCCGGAGCAGTGCAAGATTTCATCATTCTGGCGGCGTCCATGCGTCGCAATGGACGATCACTACCGGAAATTGCCCGCGACGAACTGGGCCCCGTGACCGGAACCGCCACGGCATTGGCCGTCTTGTTCATCGTCGTTGTGGCGCTGGCCGGCCTTGGGTTCGCCGTCGTAAACGCGCTGTACCACAACGCATGGGGAACGTTCACGATCGCCATGACGATCCCTATCGGCTTCGTAATGGGTTTTTATCTTCAGAGATTTCGCCCAGGAGCGGTTGCAGAGGTGTCGCTCATCGGGGTCGCCTTATTGATTCTCGCAGTGTTGTCTGGCCGAATGGTGGCCCAATCCTCCTTTGCGTCCTGGTTCGAATATGAGAGAGCGACGCTGGTCTGGCTGCTGGCAGGTTACGGATTTCTCGCCTCAGTGTTGCCGGGCTGGATGCTCCTGGTCCCACGTGGGTACCTCTCCACGTTCATGAAGCTGGGTGTCGTCTTCCTGCTCGGATTCGGCGTCATCCTGTTGGCTCCCACATTGCAGATGCCGCGCCTGACGCCGTTTATTGACGGAGGCGGTCCCATCATACCCGGCACGGTGTTTCCATTCCTCTTTATCACCATCGCCTGCGGCGCTGTCTCCGGGTTCCATGCACTTGTCTCCTCCGGCACGACGCCCAAGATGATTGAGCAGGAATCACAGGCGCTGGTGGGCTATGGGGCCATGCTATTGGAGAGCTTCGTCGGCGTCATGGCGTTGATTGCCGCGACGGTATTACTCCCCGGGGACTACTTTTCCATCAATACGACGCTGTCACAAGATGCGCTGTCTGCCATGGGTTTTCCGCCTGGGCGTGTTGTCGAGCTGTCACGGTTGGTCGAAGTCGACGTCGCTGGAAGGCCGGGCGGTGCCGTCTCACTGGCGGTGGGAATGGCCTCGATCTTTTCAGCATTGCCGGGGATGGCGGGGCTCATGGCCTACTGGTACCAGTTTGCCCTGCTGTTCGAGGCCCTGTTCATTCTTACGACAATCGACACGGGAACGCGGGTCGCACGTTACCTTATTCAAGAAATGGCGGGTCGTATCGCTCCATCGTTCCAGCGATTAAACTGGATGCCGGGGGTGCTAACCAGTAGCGGGGTCGTCGTCGGAGGCTGGGCCGGTCTGATCGCGACAGGCAGCATTTCGACCATCTGGCCGATGTTCGGCGCCGCCAATCAGTTGTTGGGGACTCTTGCGCTCTGCATCGGTACGACCGTTCTGATCAAGATGCGGAAGTCCCGCTATCTCTGGATCACGGCGCTGCCCATGCTCTTCGTTGGTGTGATTACGCTGACGGGATCCTATGAGATGTTTGAAATGTTCGTCGGGACAGCGAGGACCTCAACCCCCGCCAATGCTCTGACACTGTACGTCGATGCAGGGTTGGTGGTGATCGTCGCGATACTGGGATTGGTGGTGCTCACCGATAGTATCAGGCAGTGGTACGGGTATCTCATTCAGAAGCGCCCGTTCACTAGCAGTGAAATCGTCGTCATGGCCGGAGGCGGCTCGCCTGGAAATTTGCGTGCAACGGTCACACAGGATGAGGACGGCTTTCGACTGCCGAACGGAACAGGCTGTTGTTGAACACGACATAGAGCGGAGGCCGACGTGGCGGACCAATTTTCGTTCGACGTGGTGTCGGAAGTGAATATGCAGGAATTGAAAAATGCGCTGGATCAGGCGACGAAGGAAATCAAGCAGCGGTTCGATTTTAAAGACTCTAAGACGGATATCAGCTTGAAAGAAAAAGAGAAAGAACTCGTGGTCGTCTCGGACGACGAGTACAAGATGAAGGCCGTGCAAGATATCATCAAGACAAAATGCGTGAAGCGGGGCGTTTCCTTGAAGGCATTTGATTACGGCACCCTTGAGCCCGCCTTGAGCGGCACCGTGCGGCAAGTGGCGAAGATTCAGAGCGGGTTGGCGTCGGAAAAGGCAAAAGAAATTTCCAAGGCCATCAAAGATGCAAAGTTGAGGGTGCAGGCTCAAATCCAGGGTGAGCAAATTCGAGTCTTAAGCAAAAGCAAGGACGAGCTGCAATCGGCCATCGCATTTTTGCGAGGAAAAGACTTCGGCGTTGACTTGCAGTTCACCAATTATCGATGACTATCCAGCGATGCGACCGGCTGGTACCGGTGGTGTTGCTCTTCTGCCTTGCTCTGCTTGGCTGCGATCGCAGCGAACCCATCGTCGTGATTCAACTTCATCCCAAGAATCCGGACATCCTCTATGTGACGACCAACGATTACATCTATAAGTCGAGGGATGCCGGAAAGACCTGGGACAATATCTCGAAGGGGATGAGTCATTCACGTGTCATTGCCATGGCCATAGACCCGTCCTACCCGGCGACGGTCTATGCGGGGACGAAAGGCGATGCCGTTTACAAGAGCCATGACGGCGGACAGCGATGGACCTCCATGCGCTCGGGGCTGGACGATGCGACGATTTCGTCAGTCGTCAATCAGTTCGTCTTTGATCCATATGACAACAACCATCTCTTCGTCGCGACGACGATGGGTATTTTTGAGACCAAAAGCGGTGGCGGAAGTTGGACAAAGAGAATGGAGGGCATGAAAGAGGTTCTCATGGTCGTATCGCTCGGCATGGATCCGACACGGCCGGCGATTTTGTATGCCGGTACAAGCGGAGGCGTGTATAAGACCATGAATGAAGGCGGCCATTGGGAGAAGGTGAACAATGGATTGGTGCCGCCGGAGATGATCAAATCTTCTCGAGCTTTGAACGTGACATCCATTCAGGTCGATCCGTTCGAGCCCGACACCGTGTATGCTGCCACGCTTGCAGGTTTGTTCAAGACGATGGATGGGGCAAAGTCATGGACCCGAATCGGCGCATCCCTCTCCGACCAGATGATCATTACAATGATTCTGGATCGCAGCAAGAAAGGCGTCATCTATATTGCGG
>JBKPKC010000364.1:0-4973 GCA_046765595.1 Nitrospirota bacterium | reverse complement strand
GGGCGCGAGGACGGTCGAGCTGGTCAGCGACAGGACCCGCCTCCCACCCTCAACCGACGCCCGCCTCCTTCAGCACCTGTCCGGTATACGACCGCTTGGAGCGTGCGATGTCTTTTGGCGGTCCCTCGGCCACGATTTCACCGCCCCGATCTCCCCCTTCAGGGCCCAGATCAACGACCCAATCGGCATTTCTGATCACGTCCAAGTTGTGCTCGATCACGAGCACCGTGTTGCCGGCTTCGACGAGACGGTCCAGCACATCGAGCAACCGCTGGACGTCGGCGAAATGCAGTCCGGTCGTCGGTTCGTCGAGGATGTACAGGGTGCGTCCGGTCGCCCGCTTCGACAATTCGCGAGACAGTTTGACGCGCTGCGCTTCACCGCCCGAGAGCGTCGTCGCCGACTGCCCGAGCTTCACATAATGCAGACCGACGTCATGCAAGGTTTGGAGCTTGGCTTTGATCAGGGGAATGTGCTCGAAAAATTCCAGCGCCTCGTCCACCGTCATGCTGAGCACGTCGGCGATGCTCTTGCCTTTATACAAAATTTCCAGCGTCTCGCGGTTGTAGCGCTGCCCCTTGCACACCTCGCAGGTGACGTACACATCGGGCAAAAAATGCATCTCGATCTTGATCAATCCGTCGCCCTGGCAGGCCTCGCAGCGCCCGCCCTTCACGTTAAAGCTGTAGCGGCCCGGCTTGTATCCCCGCACGCGCGATTCCGGCAGATTCGAGTACAGATCCCGGATATGACCAAAGAGTCCGGTATAGGTGGCGGGATTGGATCGGGGTGTCCGCCCGATCGGCGACTGATCGATGTCGATGACCTTGTCCAGCGCCAGCACGCCCTGCAGATCCTTGCAGCCGTCGATCTTGGGCTTCTTGTGATACAGGAGCTGGGACAGCGAGTGAAACAGCACTTCGAGCACAAGCGTACTTTTGCCGGAGCCTGAAACACCGGTGACACAGGTCATCAGTCCCAGAGGGATGCGAACGGTGAGATCCTTCAGATTGTGCTTCTTGGCGCCGATGACGGACAAGAAGCCCTTCGGTTTTCGCTCGCGCCGCGGCACCGATACCGCCTGATGTCCCCGCAGATATTGCCCGGTGATGGAATGCGCATCGTTCATGACCTGTTGCGGGGTGCCTTGAGCGATAATGTGCCCGCCGTGCGAGCCCGCGCCCGGCCCCATGTCCAGAATGTGGTCTGCAGCGAGCATCGTCTCCGCGTCATGCTCGACCACCACCACCGTGTTGCCGAGGTCCCGCAACCGAAGCAAGGTCTGCAACAGACGGCGATTGTCGCGTTGGTGAAGGCCGATGGAAGGCTCATCCAGAATGTAGAGCACGCCGACCAGCCCAGACCCGATCTGCGTGGCAAGCCTGATGCGCTGCCCCTCTCCTCCGGAAAGCGTCGCGGCTGCCCGGTCGAGCGTCAGGTAATCAAGCCCGACGTTCACGAGAAACCCTAGCCGCTCCCGGATCTCCTTGAGGATCCGGTGGGCGATCACCATTTCCCGTTCGGTGAACGTCAAAGAGCCGAAGAAGTCGGCCGCCGACCGCACTGACCGCCTGGTGACGTCGGCAATCGATTGCTTGGCAATTTTGATGGAAAGACTTTCCGGCCTCAACCGTGCGCCATGACAGGCTTCGCAGGGCTCCAACAACGTAAAATCTTCATCCTCAGGGGCTTCCGCCGTCATGGCATAGCCGATGCCATCGCAGGCCGGGCAGGCCCCGTGAGGACTGTTGAACGAGAAAATCCGCGGCGTAATTTCCGGATAACTGACGCCGCAACGGATGCAGGCGAGCTTTTCGCTGTAGAGCAGTGTCTTCCCGTCCTCGGTCAGCACACCCACGAGTCCGCCGGCAAGCTTCAGAGCGGTTTCGACCGAGTCGGCCAGCCGCCGGGCCAGCGCATCGCCCGCCTTCATGACCAAGCGGTCGACGACGATTTCGATGGTGTGCTTTTTCTGTTTATCGAGAGCAATGTCCTCGCCGAGGTCCACCGGCTTTCCATCGATCCGTGCGCGGACGTAGCCCGCCCGGCGCATCTCGAACAGCTCCTTGCGGTATTCTCCCTTCCGGCCGCGGACGATCGGAGCGAGAATTTGGAACTTGCTCCCTTCAGGCAGTGCGCCGATGGCATCCACCATCTGCTGCACCGTCTGGGCGGTGATTTCCTGCCCGCACTGATGGCAAAAGGGCCGTCCGACTCGCGCGAACAACAGGCGTAGATAATCATAAATTTCCGTGACCGTGCCGACCGTCGAGCGCGGATTATGACTCGTGGACTTCTGCTCGATCGAAATAGCCGGCGAGAGCCCTTCGATCGAATCGACGTCGGGTTTGCCCATCTGCTCCAGGAACTGGCGGGCATAGGCCGACAGGGACTCCACATACCGGCGTTGGCCCTCGGCATAGATCGTATCGAAGGCGAGCGAGGACTTCCCCGAACCGCTCAAGCCCGTGATGACGACCAGCTTGTCGCGGGGTATTTCTACATCGATATTCTTGAGATTGTGCTCGCGCGCGCCATTGATGATGATCGAGTGGCCCATAAGCGCCAGATTATAGCACTCGAACTGCTCGCGCTGTGCACCGCTGTCGCCCGCTCGTTGCCTTGACAAAGCTGGAAACCAGGTGCTACCACCCATCTCCATGCTGTTGACGAGGGATTCCGTGGCCGAACAGCCCGTATCGGACGCTTCTCCCCGCGCCGTTTCTACCTGGTCAGGCTCCGCGCGAGAGCAGGCGGTGCAGCGTATGTTCACGGCCATCGCCGGCGTCTACGATCTCAATAACACGCTGCTGAGCTTCGGACTGCACTACCGGTGGAAGAAAATCACGGCCGCCTGCGTGCCTTGCGTTGAAGAGGGCACCGCGCTCGATGTCGGCGCGGGGACCGCGGATCTTGCGCTCCTTGTGGAGCCTCGCATGGGCCGGCACGGACGAGTCATTGCATCGGATCTCAATCACGCCATGCTCGCCGAGGGACTCAAGAAGATCGACGGGAAGGGCCTGAGCGGCAAGATTGGCTGCCTGCAGGCCAATGCGGAGCACCTCGGATTCGACGACAACACGTTCGACGCCGTGACGACGGGATTCTGCATGCGCAACGTCGGGAACCTTGTCCAAGCGATCGGCGAAATCCGTCGTGTCATGAAACCGGGCGGCACGTTTGTCTGTCTGGAGTTTTCCCGCCCGGTATTTGGCTGGCTCCGGGCCCTGTACGACTGGTATTCATTCAAACTGCTTCCCTGGGTCGGCACCAAAGTCGCCCGGGACACGACGGGCGTCTATGAGTATTTGCCCGCTTCGATCCGGACGTTTCCCGACCAGGAGCGGCTCTGCGTCATTCTGCGCGACGCCGGCTTCCGCGAGGTTTCCTATCGGAATCTGACCGGCGGTATCGTCGCCGTTCATCGAGCCGTGAAATGAACTCACTTCTTTACATATTTCTCCCCTGCAAGAAGGTGTACCCGATCGGCATCACCTATCTGGCGGATTTCATCCATCGGCGGAAACCCGACGTCCGCCAGCGCATTCTGGATCTCTCGCTCTACCCCGTGTCGCAGCGGAGCCGCGCGATCCGCGAGGTCGCTCAAGAATTTCAGCCGGACCTCGTCTGCTTCTCCTGGCGGGACATTCAGATTTTCTCGCCGCACGAAGGCGATTCTTCCCTCGAACACGCGTTCAATTTCTATTTTGCCAGCAATCCGATCAAACGAATCGCCGCGTCTTTTGCCGGGCTGAAACAGCTGTACCGGTACTACAGCCACATTTATACGATCTTGTCCTATCCATGGCTCGTGCGAAAAGAGTTCCCCAACGCGCAGATCATGATCGGCGGCGGCGCCTTCACGGCCTTCGCCGATCAGCTTATTGAGAAATTGCCCGAAGGGACCATCGGCCTGCTCGGCGAGGGTGAAGATGCGATCCTGAAAATCCTCGAAGGCCGGTCGATCGAGGACGAACGGTATATTATCAAGGAAGGAAATCGGGTCAGGAAGGGACGGCAGGGCTCGCCGGCGCTGCTAGATGCACTGACCGTCGATCTGCCATATTTGACGTCGATTTTTCCGCAATACCGGGAATTTATCGGAGAGTCCATCGGGGTGCAGTCGAAGCGCGGCTGTCCTTACGACTGTGCCTTCTGCCTGTATCCCTACATCGAAGGAAAACGGGTCCGCTATCGGCCGGCGGACATGGTCGTGCGGGACATCTCCCAGCATTACCATCAGTGGGGCGCCCGGCGATTTTGGTTCACTGACGCCCAATTCATCACCGGCAAGGAAGCCTACCCCCAATGCACGGAAATCCTCGAACGAATCATCAGCGAGAAGCTGGAGATCGAATGGTCCGGTTACATCCGCACATCATTGATCACGCCTGAGTTGGCCAAGTTGATGGTGCGGTCGGGCGTCGGCGATCTGGAAGTGGCGATCACATCCGGTTCGCAGGAGGTCCTGAACAACCTCCACATGGGATTCAAGCTGGAACGGCTGTATGACGGCTGCCGGTACCTTGCGGAAGCAGGATTCAGAGGCAAAGTCATTCTCAATTATTCACTGAACAGCCCGAAAGAAACCGAAGAAACGCTCTTACAGAGCGTGGAGTCCTACAAGGTTGTTGCCTCCATCCTGGGCGAAGAACGTGTCTTTCCCCTGATGTTCTTTCTCGGGATCCAGCCCAACACAGATCTGGAGCATCGCTTGCTCGAAGAAGGCTACCTGTCTGCCGGCTACAATCCCCTGATGCTGACACCGACCAGCATTCGTAAATTGCTCTATAACCCCGCTCCACTCAACACCTTCATCGCCAAGGCTTGCCTGCGCGCCTGGGAGCGCAAGGCAGGCAGCAGGGACCCGCGGAGATGGACCGGCTCGCTGTCGCAGACCGCCGACCCGGAACATGCCTATGCGGACAAGAGCTTGAGCCGCGGTATTCAAGGCAACTCGGGACGCGATGCGC
>JBKPKC010000363.1:0-2835 GCA_046765595.1 Nitrospirota bacterium | reverse complement strand
GACTTATCGTATGTCGAAAACCCTTGACCAGCAATCGCTAGCGCTCATTGAAGCTGACGTCAGAAGAAAGGCGATAGCTCAATCCCTGGATACTTTCCAGGGCGCGTTGCTTGTAACGTTTCTCGCGAGGGGAACCGATGTCACGATTCGCCGTACGCGGTGAAAGCAAAAATGATTCAACGACGCTCGCAAAATGTGATGTTGGAATTGAGGGCTATATTTGTCCCCTGAATATTTTCAAGTGAGGCACTCGCTGAGCCTCCGACCTCGGGGAACGCAGAGCATTTGTGTCTGGTGAAATTCCTCGGCCGCCGATTACAATCGCTTTATGGCTCGGATCTTCATCGGCACGTGTGGGTGGGTCTATGACGCCTGGAAAGGACGGTTCTATCCCCCGGCCTTGCCGGACGCGCAACGGCTAGGGTATTACGCAAACCGCTTTCAAACGACTGAGCTCAATTACTCCTTCTACCATGTGCCTTCATCCGAGACGTACCGAAAATGGCTCAGGCTGGTGCCTCCCGGCTTTGTCTTCGCCCTCAAAGCCAACCGTCTGATCACCCATGAAGCTCGCTTACGGGACGTGGAATCAACCTGGAATGACTTCGTGGGGCAGGCACAAGCGCTTGGCCCGCAGCTTGGCCCCATTCTGCTGCAGCTTCCCCCTTTCTTTCGAAAGGACCACGGCGTTCTGGCGGCATTCCTCGAAATGGCTTCCGGCTCCTCGTGCTCCATTCGTGTGACGGTTGAGTTCCGTCATCCGTCGTGGTTCATCGAGGAGACCTACCGCTTACTCACCCGGTACGGTGCGGCGCTGTGCATTGCCGACGGTCCGCGGTACCCGCGGCACAATCAGATTACGGCGGACTTTGCGTATTTTCGGTTTCATGGGCGAACGCCGGGCGAGGCGCCCTTGTACAAGGACGAAGACTTGCGACGAGAAGCGACGTTCATTGAAAGTCTTGTCGGGGAGGGCATTGAGACGTACGTCTACTTCAACAACGACGCCCTGGCTCATGCGCCGGCGAACGCCGCCCGCCTCGGTGAGCTACTGGAAGAACGACGATCTGCTGCCTGACGCGGCGGCTGCCCCTGGCTCCTTCCTGTACTTTTCCCCGGCGCCTAGGTATGGTGCGCTCCGTACGGAGGTGGAACCCATGACCACTCACAGGTATCCCCGCAGCCCCAAAACGCTCCTTGGCGGCATCGCCCACCTCGCCCGGTTCATCGATAAAATTCGTCTCCGGAACTCCGGCTACATCCAGGATTACAACTACATCACGGTGGGGTTCGATAAGCATCTGATCGAATTTTTGAAGATCGATCCGAAGGCATTCGAGGCGCGCGTCCTGGCCGGTGGGTCCGACGAAGAACTCTTGGCCTGGACGCAGGCCCACGGCGGGTCTCGGACACCAGAAGAAATCGCACAATGGAGCCACATGCTGCTGTCGTCGGGGCCGAAGGACGACTCCGCCCGTCAGCGATTCCAGGGCCGGCTTCACGACATTGCCGGCAAGCGCGGAGTGTCGGTCAGTGCGCTGCCATCGGTTTCGACATGGGCCGAGGTGATCGAGTTGGATGAAGAAAGACTCTAAAATTGGACAGCGAAACCTGACCAGCGACGTTCACTGCATTGATCTCGAATCGTGGAATCCGTACGATGGCGGCGATGGTCAGTCCGCGCTCCTATCACCTTCTCAAATATGCACACCGACGGTGGCGCCGCTTTTCTCATAAACCGATTTGGCGCGATTTGTTGGCCAATACAGCCTGGTGGACGGTCCTGTTTCTGCTCGTTATCCCTCTCGCCGTTCTCCTCGGAACGCTGGTCGTACGAACGCACACGACCCATTACCTCTTGACCGGGCCTCCCGGCAGCACGGCCGACCAACTCGGTCCGCAGATCGTCAGTGTCCTCAATACTCCAACCAAGCTCGAACGGATTCTGCATTTGAACATCGTCCCGGATTTTGTGGCGAAAGAATCCTGCGGCTCGCAGGACAGCATCTATTATGTGAATGTCGGGACCGCACATCTCGCATTCGTCGAGGACGGGCTGCCGCTGCATTTCGAACGTCCGCCGAGTTGCGCCTTGTCGATGGGAGAGTTGACCCCGAAGAAAAAGCACGAGTCGGTTCGAATCCGGGCACTCATGCCGTTGTATAAATCTCCGTTGCACGTCGTGGCGAGAAAAAGTTTGGGCTGGAGCGACCTGCGCGATATCCATCCCCATGCCAAGGCCTATCTTGGTCCGGCGGGAGGTTCCACCGAATTGCTCGCACAGTTGGTACTCGATCAAGACGGCATTATTGTAAATCGGCAGGCGCCGATCTGAACTATCGCCAAGCGGCGGAGAAGGTCGCCGCCGGCGAAATCGAGGTCGGGTTTTTTATGTGGCGCTGAATGCCGACGTCATGCAGCACCTTCTGCAGTCGCAGGACCTCCAACTGCTGTCGATCGATCATGCTCCCGCGCTGAAGATGCTCTATCCGTACCTTGACGCACTGACGATTCCGGCGGCGATTTACAAAGCGGTGCCGAAGGAGGTGACGACGATCGGCACGAGAACGATGCTCGCGACCTCCACCGACCTGAGCGAGTATGAGGTCTATCAGATCGCGATCAAGCTGTCGGAACAGATGCACGATCTGATCAAAGGCATTCCGTTCAACGCGACAAAAGTGACCGACACCGATCCACAGCGAGATCTGTACTATCCGCTCCACGAGGGGGCGTTGAGTTTCTACAGCCACGATCCGCCGTTGTTCTTGAATCCTCAAATACTCGCCGGTATCGGGACGTATTTGTCCGTCTTGTTCGCCGGCTCGACGATCC
>JBKPKC010000362.1:0-2837 GCA_046765595.1 Nitrospirota bacterium | reverse complement strand
AAGGAAGGGTGCGGAGGAGGTCTGGAGTCGTTCTGATCCACTGAAAATTTTTATCCCGTTCGACTGAAGAACCAGTTCAACGCCTGTCCGAATCGCATCGCGTGAAAAGCCAGCAGTTTCTTCCTCTGATAAAAATGTCTCTACGATAATCTCTACTCCAGGGAGCCTACGTAGTGATTCGCGGTCCTCGACTCGCCCCGCTCGCGCGGCACTAGTGTCGAGGTGAATCAGGACTATCAAAGCGACAAAAAAAATATATTGCATGACATCTCCATTTGGGTGAATTCCTGGCCTCCAATTTCTTAGCGATCTGGCACAGGCCTTTGTGAGGAGTTGCCGGTGTAATCGACTGATGTGCTACGGAGGTAAAGGCAGGAACTCAACGCTTTGTCGAGCAAAAGCTCGCATCAAATAACAGTACTATTCAATGGAGAGCTGCTATGAAGTACTTGCTTGCAGCTGCGTTCGTATCAGTCGTGACGGCCGTTACATCTCAGTGGTGGAGAGACGAGCGGTAGCATAGCGACTGTGTTTTATGATGGTCTATAGTGTGGGATGATCTTGTTCTTGAGGTCATCATAAGCCCATTTAGCCACTACACCATCGGGCATGGTGACAATAAATTCTTCGCCATCCTGACTTCTTCTTGCTCTCGCAGCGGTTGGCTCACCGTTTGAATTTATTTGAGGAACAACTAGAACTGTCTTTGCATCACCCGGTTTCATACTTTCAATTACCGAACAGGTGTGCGGGTCACTGAATTGTACAGCATAGCCAGTGTTTTCCTTCTCTTCCATTACTGCTACCTTCGCTCAATCTGCCTCGGTAAGCATCCTCAGTCAATTAGATTGAATTGACCCTGAAGTGGTTGCCATCATGAGCATGCACTGCTTCTCCTCCTCACCACTGGGCATAATGCCCCTTCGCATTCCGCATCCTACCTATGACATCATCATCCATCAATGAACGCTTCGTCATGTCCGGATTGTTCGTGATCTCGGAGAGGCGGGGCCATCCGACCTTAAGCTTGTACTGCTCGAAGGTCGTTACATCTGTCACAGTGAATCTGTGATAGACCAAATGTTCCGAAGCGTCCTCTGTTAAGTGAAACCCCGGAAACTCCTTGATCAAGTGCTCTCTGATAGTGCGGCGATTTAGTTCGATACGCTCTCGTTCGTCGATTACCATAATATTGACTCCTCAAGAGTAATCCACCCGCACCATACATCACAAGGAAAGCGGCCTTCCATAGGGCCTTGTGGACGTATCGCTGGAACCATAGCAACCACGGCGCTGACCTTGCTGAAAGAAGCCGCAACTGGCCGATCTGGGCTGGATTTATTCGCGAGGCGACCTATTGACTATGTTGTTCTTGAAATTGACTGCCCGATATGTCCGGTTTTGAGGTCTTGGCAAAGCTAGTCCCACGTGCCTACCGTCCTGAGATCGCCGTCATTGTCCACACGAGCCTTCCAAATCAATCCCTGTTAGACCTTACGACAAAGGACGGCGCACAAGCTGCATTTGAAAAAACGGCCGGAAGTGGACATCTTCTGGAACAAACCATCTTCAAATCCATTTCGACAGTGCAAACCCGAAACAGACTTCTCAGCTGATACGTAGTACATGGTAATTCGTTGGGATGATTTACGAGGGAACTCAAAGCGCGTTATCTTGCTGCGACTTGGAGAGTAATTCCATGCCGATGGAGGATAGTGAGCCGTCACACCCTGGCGCCATTTCGATTCTGCTGGTTGATGACCATTCTCATGTTCGCAAGGTCTTGCGCGAGGTGATTGAGACGTATGACAACCTCAGAATCATCGGAGAGGCCGTCAATGGCGAGGAAGCTGTGTTGCTTGCGGCCAAAGCCAAGCCTGCTGTGGTAATCATGGACATTCACCTGCCCGTCTTGAATGGCGTCCCAGCGACGACATTGATTAAAATCAATAACCCATTCACCGCCATCATTGGTTTGACTGCAGGCGATCCACACGAAGACGAAAAAGCGATGATAATTGCTGGCGCCGCTGCGGTCATCAACAAGAGCGACGTGTTACACGCACTGCATCCGGCCATTGTGGAGGCCGTGAAACAAGTTAAGAATCCGGTGTAGCTCACCGGCTCTTCAGGCTGTTGACGCGCCCGCGCATCCGACAGGTGCGGTTCCACGACCTCCGCCATAGTTACCTCAAGCCTAGGCGATCAGAAATACAGCGCACCGTAGACAAACAGAGTATTCCAATCGTTTTTAAAGCTGAATCCGCCGCCTTTTTTTGGATTGATCTCCCCGTCGATGTTGAGGCGGTCAAAGGCGGTGCCGATCGAGAAATGTTTGAGCAGCCGGTATTCCAATCCCAAGTACACTTCCGTCATCGAAGCTTTGATCTGAGCAGTCTCTAGAAAGAACCAATCAAATCGGGCCTGGCCCTGGAGCCGGGGGGTGATGTTATAATTGAAGAACATCCCGACCGTCGGAAGCGGAACGGTGAAGCTGCTGTCCGTGCCGTTCGGGGACACCGTCGTTCCAGGTCCGCACGTCGTTCCGCCCGTACACGTCAGACTCCCTCGAAATGTCGCCCCTATGTTGGCAAAATAAAGGCCGCCGGAAAGCCCCAATTCGACCTTCTCATCATGGTGAAAGGAATAGTTGTAGAGGAATCGATAGAGCTTGAACTTCAGCTCGCTCTCGACGCTGGAGCCTGTGGTGTACGTCACATCATCAATCGTGAGATCCCGGTCCACGGTGCGATTGCCTTTGCGCCTCACGTCGTAATAGCTGAAGCCGATGCTGTGCCGAGGATTGAAGCGGTACAAAGAATCGATGCGCCATAAGT
>JBKPKC010000361.1:0-5701 GCA_046765595.1 Nitrospirota bacterium | reverse complement strand
AGTCTAGTGGAGCGCTTCGAGCAGTGTCAACCCGAGACGAGGCAATCCTTCGCTAAACCAAAGACAGCGTGGCGACTTTTGCGTGAGCAGTGTCGTCTGCGGCCAGCATGGCAGGAACGCGGCGAATGCGGCGGGTCAGCCACACGTCGCTGGGAAGGACACGAAGCGAGGAACTCATGGACGGGATTGGCCGGTCAGCCATCGCCGCGTCGAATAGGAGCATAGGGCGGACATCTGATAACTGCAGCAGTTCCGGACGCGGTTGCCCTACGATGGCGATTTGCACGTGGGCCAGGCCCCCGTGCTCCATGCCCAACTGGATGGCTGCAGCGCGAGAGAGGTCAAGAATCCGGCCATTGACGTACGGGCCGCGGTCAGTGATCCGCACATGCAGATGCTTGCCGTTGGCGAGATTCACCACTCGCACAATACTGCCCAAGGGCATAGTGCGGTGCGCGGCGGTCAGGGCGTCCATGTCGAACCGTTCGCCGTTTGCGGCCTGCCTCCCGTGAAACTGCTCGCCATACCAGGAAGCGACCCCTCGGTCCTTGATGCCGACATCGAATTCGGCATCCCCTTTGGGGATCCAGGAACAGGCGCCCAAAAGCATTCCCGCTACGGTAAGCGTGTACAACAGGACCTGACTTGGTCGGGGCATATGGTATGTCATCGTCAACACCTGTAATGCTCGGTTGATCTGACAGGCCCAAGAACACGTCAGCGATGAGGCTCACGGTAAGCCTGAACCGAACATTGAACAATACCGCGACCGTAGACTCTGCCCCTACCTTGGTATGGAGTGATGGACCTGCGTACCGGTGGCGGGAGTTCGCGTTATCGGACGTCGGAAGTCCACTTCATATAAATGGTTATGCGGCCGTCAGTCAATAGCGGACCTCAGGAAGAGACTCGGATGACCTCGGCAAGGACTCCTCCGGGAGCCTTCACATAGGTGAGCCACACCGTCTCACCTTCACGAATGGTATTGAGGGCGATCCGCTTATTCCCCCGCATAATTTTCGTTTGAGCGGTTACCGCGGCTCCCACCGTCATATGATTTTTGGGGCCAAGCGGAGTTTTGACCACGATCAATGGAGGGGTTTGGTTAAGAGTAATGGCGATGACGGTTCCTTGGACTTTGTAGGTGCTGCCGGACCTAGCCTCGGCCGATCCGGGAGCCAAGCAGACGAGCAGGGGAAGGAACGCAAGTATGAACCAGGAAAGGGATCTCATGATGACGATGTGTCTACAAACTTTCGGTGCGAACGGGCGGGACTGTAACAGGAGGGGGTCACTTCTGTAAAGCTGCGATGACGAAGCGGAGACGGTTGACTGCCTCCCCTGCCATGAGTAAGATGCCGGGCAAACGCATGTAAAGAAATGGCGAGTCGACGCCCGCCGTCGTTACCTCCGACCCCATCCATAATCAGCGAATCTCGGTCCGTTCGTTATGATCGTATGATAGACGTGCAGCAGATCACCAAACGCTACGGCCACCACACGGCCATCGACCGCGTAACCTTTTCCGTTGCCAAAGGGGAAGTCCTGGCGTTTCTTGGTCCCAATGGGGCGGGAAAAACGACCACGATGCGCATTCTCACCTGTTTCATGCCGGCAACAGAAGGTAAATCGACGGTGGCAGGATATGACTGTCTCGAGCACCCGCTTGAGGTCAAACGACGCATCGGCTATTTGCCGGAAACGCCTCCCGTCTACCAAGAATTGACGGTCGGAGAATATCTCCGCTTTGTCGGCCGGCTGCGCGGATTGGCCGGCGCCTTGTTGACGACCGCCATATCGCGCGAAGTCGAACGGCTGGGTTTGGGGTCCGTGCAGCATCGGTTGATCGGAAACCTTTCACGCGGCTACCGTCAACGTGTGGGCCTGGCGCAAGCGCTCATTCATGACCCGCCGATCCTCATTCTCGATGAACCAACGGTGGGGCTCGATCCGAAGCAGATCATCGAAATCAGAGAGTTGATCAAAAGCCTTGCGGGGTCGCACTCGGTGATCCTGAGCACGCACATTCTGCCCGAGGCGACCGCAGTGTGCCAACGGGTGGTCATTATCAGCGGGGGACGCATCGTCGCGGAAGATACCCCGGATCGATTGTCCACGCGGCTTCGCCATTCTGAAAAAATCGCTCTCACGCTGACCCGGGCGCCTGGAGAAGCCGAAGCTCGCCTCCGCCAGGTCGACGGCGTCCTTCACGTGCATGCGAACGGCCCGTCGGGGCACTTCCTGTTGGAAAGCCACCTAGGCAAGGACATACGGGAGGACGTCGCGCGCCTGGCGGTCAACAACAACTGGGGCCTCGTCGAACTGAAATCGATTTCGATGACCTTGGAAGACGTGTTCCTCAAGCTGACCAGACACGAAGACGGCTTCCCCCAAATTGCCGACCAGGCGGCCGGTTCGGCGTCCGACGCAACAGCCGGCCGCATGGATACGCCGCCATGACGCCGGTCCAGACACTCCTGGCGAAGGAACTGCGGTCGTACTTCGTCTCTCCCGTCGTCTATGTCGTCGGCGCGGTCTTCCTCCTGATCGTCGGTCTGCTCGCCTATATCTATATTGTGTTCACAGGGGTGCAGGCGATCCAACTCATGCAGGTTCAGGGACAGGCGCAGATCAACCTGAACGACCTGGTGTTTCGCAATCTCTTCAGCAGCATCCGGTTCGTGCTGCTAATCGTACTGCCGATCCTTACCATGCGGCTCTTCGCCGAAGAGAAAAAACTGCGCACGTTCGAATTTCTCATGACGTCTCCGATCGGCCTGAACGAGATCGTCGCGGGTAAATTCATGAGCGTGCTTGTGCTCTTCCTCGGCCTTGTGGGACTCACCGGACTGATTCCTCTGACGCTTGCGCTGTTCAGCGACTTCGATTGGTATCCCGTCCTAACAGGCTATTTGGGCGTCGTGTTGCTCGGAGCGCTGTTCATCTCCGTGGGTGCGCTTGCCTCGGCTCTCACCGAAAACCAGATTGTCGCCGCCTTTGTCAGCTTCGGCCTCCTGCTCTTTCTGTGGCTGCTTGCAGGCATTGGCTCGCTGCTTGGTGACACACCGGCAGGACAAGTCATCTCCTACTTGTCATTTATGGAGCATTACGACCATCTCGTGCGCGGCCTGATCGACACGCGGGACCTGGTCTACTTCGTCAGCGCATTGGTGCTCATGTTGTTCCTGACACACCGCGTTGTAGATTCGACGAGGTGGACATGAGTGTAAAAAGCCTTCCGTTCGGAATTCTCGGCGCGTCGCTTGCGCTCGCCGGGGTGGTCGGATATCAGGTCGCCCCTGACCAGATCTGGATGGTGACGGCAGTCGAAGGACTGGCGCTCATCTGCCTGACGCTCTTTTTTATCGCCCATGCCGATACCGTCAGGGCTGTATCGTCGCGCCGATCAACGAAAATGGGCGCCAACAGCCTTTTGCTGATCTTATTGTTCATCGGCATTCTGTCGATTCTCAACTTTCTAGCGACTCGGCACTCGGTTCGCTGGGACCTGTCAGAAAATCAAAACTTCTCTCTTGCGCCTCAAACGCACAGGGTCATCAGAAGCCTGCCACGCGACGTGAAGATCACCGTCTTTACGCGGGAAAAGGATCCCGGCTACCAGACTTATAAGGAGCGGCTGGACAGTTATCGGCAGGCCAGCGCTAAGATCGCCGTCGAATTTGTGGATCCGGAGCGCCAGCCCAAAGTGGCTCAGAGCTACGGCATTACACGCAGTGACACCGCCGTCTTCGAAAGCGGCGCCCAAACCGTCCGCGTGACCAATCCGTCGGAGGCCGAACTGACCGGCGCACTCCTTCGCGTCTCAAAAGACGACAAGAAACGCGTGCTGTTCCTTGAGGGACACGGCGAGCCTGGGACTGATAATCGTGACCGCACAGGCCTCTCGGTGGCCAAGGAAATCTTGAACAAACAGGGGTACGAGGTCGGCACGCTCAGTCTGCTCGCCCAACCTGCTGTCCCCGACAACACGTCCATTCTGGCAATCGTCGGCCCGCAGAAGCCGCTGACAAACGAAGAGTTGGACCGTATCCGGGCTTACGTCGATAAAGGTGGACATCTCATGCTGATGGGGGATCCTGATACACAGGCGGATCTGAATCCACTCTTGAAGCATTGGGGCGTGGGATTAGGGCCCGGCGTGCTCGTCGACTTTCAAGACCGCCTTGCGCAAGGCGAACCTACTGTCCTGCTCGTTCGCACCTTCACCCAGCATGAGATTACGCAGGATTTAAATGCTGCCGTTCTCTTTCCTCTCGCACGACACGTGACATTCGATGAACAACTCGGCAAGGATTGGGACTTTGTGCAGCTTGCCCGTACCTCGCCCAACAGTCGGGCCGTCCTCAAGGCGACGGGTCGCGTTATCGCGTTGAACGAGAAAGAAGACATCAAGGGGCCCCTGTCGATGGCCGCTGCCTTGTCGCCCAAGACGCCTCCCGCTGAGGGGAAACCTCGTCCCGCGATTGTCGTCATCGGCAACTCGACATTCGCCAGCAACGCATTCGTCAATTTTCCGGGCAACAGCGACTTTTTTCTCCACACCGTCGCCTGGCTGGCTCAGGATCGGGACATGATCACCATCAGCCCTCGAGACCAGGCGCTGCGACCGTTTGTGCCGAACCCCCTTCAGGAACGCGTGCTGCTCTACCTACAAGTCTTCTTCCTGCCGGCGGTGGTGCTGATCACCGGCGTCAACATGTGGCGTAAGCGGCGCCGCCTCTAGATGACGCGTTACTGGCCGACAGCGGTCATGGCCGTCGTTCTCACCGCACTGGGTCTTTACCTGTATCTCGTCGAATTCCCCGCCCAGCAGACGCAAGAACGGCAAGAGTCCACGAAAAAGAAAGTGGTCACTCTGGAGGAACGCGCGATTACATCGTTGAGCTTCAGGACTGATCGCGAGGAGCTCGTCTTTGAACGCGCTGGAGAGAAAGGGTGGACGCTGGTGAAGCCGATTCGTACAGAAGCGGACACCCGTGAACTTCAAAATCTGATCCGGGCGATCGTCTTAGGGTCTGTCCATCGTGTCGTCGAGGAACACCCCACCGAACTCACGCCATTCGGTCTGGACAAGCCCGTCGCGGTCGTCACCATCAAGACAGGATCGACAGAAGATACATTGTCAATCGGCGATACGGGGCCGCTTTCCTCAACGTTGTATGTTCTTCGGGCGTCTGACCAGGCCTTGTTGCTCACCGACCTGGCTCCGAAAGACTTCGTCAACAAATCGCTGATGACCTTTCGGAAGAAGGATGTCTTGCGCATGACGTCCGGAGACGTGGACCGCATCCGGTTGACCTATCCGACGACCGAAATCGTCCTGTATCGCGTCAGCGACAAGCCGAAACCCAGATGGAAAATCCGATATCCCGTGGAAGCCGAGGCCGACCTCAATGAAGTTCGGATGCTCTTGTTTCGGTTGGAAGATCTGAAAGCTATGGGGATTGTCGACCCAGGGCCGGGGCGGGATGCGCTGGCGAAGACGCTGAAACAACCAAAGGTGAAGCTCACGCTGCATGCGTCGGACGGCGATCAGACGGTGAAACTGTATCAGCCGGATCCGTCGAGCGGCGAAGCCTTTGCCGAAACGACGCCCGACGCCCCGCTATACCGCATCAATCCCACATTCGTGAGGGACTTCACCAAGGAACTGTACACCCTGCAAGACAAACGCCTGCTC
>JBKPKC010000360.1:0-11982 GCA_046765595.1 Nitrospirota bacterium | reverse complement strand
CCATCAACGCACACAACAAAGATAACGGGACCATCGAGACGTCCTGGATCGAGATGGAAGGCAAGGAACGGACATATGGGATCTTCGGCCGAGAAGGCTTCGGCAATCGGGAACGAGCCCGGATGTCTGTGAAGGTCAAGCAATTGAACGATGTATCGTCGGTCAGCGTGCTGGAGACCAGGCAACGGTGGCATGCCCGTGGAGGCGTGACTCAACAAGCCCTCAAATGGTGGCCTGTCGATCCTTCGGAGGAAACGATCGGCGAAGTGACGCAAAAACTCAACGCCCGCCTTAAAGAGAAAGGTTGTGAGACAACATGAAGCGACATCCGTTCTGCCTCGCGCTCAGTCTGTACGTGCTTTCGGCCCTACCCGCCCACGCCGAACGCGTCTGGGACAGTGAACTGAAACGGTTCCTGACGGACCAGGAAATGAGCATGGCGGAGATCTTCATGACTGAGGATGAGGGCATCAAGATCATGTTGCCGAAATCGGAACGGGTGCGGAAAGACCGCATCAGATTGAGCCCAGAAAAAAAGAGCCAAGTCGAAGAGCGAATCGGCTGGAAGTTTCCCGAAGAAGAATTTGAGATTTACATCGGTGAAACCGGGACACGAGTCGACGGCTATGCCATGGTGCAGAACACCATCGGCAAGCATAAGCCCATGACGTACATGGTCGGCATTGACGGACAGGGCAGCGTCTCCGACATCGAGCTCCTCGTCTTCCGGGAGTCTCGCGGCAGCGAGATCCGCCAGAAACGCTTCAACTCCCAATATGAAGGTAAAACCGTCCTTGATCCCGTCAGGATCAACAAAGACATCATCAATATCAGCGGAGCCACGATGTCGGTCCGCTCGATGAGCGCTGGCATCAAGCGGGTGCTGGTATTGGTCGACGAATTTTATCTGAAGCCAGCTGGACGGGGCAGCGATACCGTTGCGGCGCGCAAGGCCGAGAAAGGGTTTTTTGGCTCGCTGTTCGGCAGCAACTAAGACAAGCGGACCAAGCGTCCCCGCATGCGGAACTTTAATCAGCGATTCAAACTCCGTGATTCCGATCGCCACATTCGCTTGCTGTACACCTTGTTCTTGCTTTTGATGTTGACCGGGTTCTTGTTTTCATTTTTTTGGGCACACAGCATGACGGGATTGTCGCCGTCGGGGATTGCGGATCACTATCGAGGCTCCGATGCCACGTTCGGGGAACCGATGTCCTTCCGTGAGCTCGCCGAAGTCACGCACTTTCATCTCTTTACGATGCCGGTGGTCTTCATGATTCTTATTCATGTCATGTTCCTGACCAATGCCAGTCACGGCTTGAAAGCCGCAATGACTTGGTCCGGCTTTGGCGGGGTCATGCTTGACCTGGTCTCTCCTTGGCTGATCAGCTATGTCTCTCCCGTCTTCGTGTTGACAATGCTGACGGGAGACCTGCTGATGATGCTCAGCTTTCTCGTGATGATGACCGTGCCACTGTATGAGATGTGGATTTTAGGACAGCCGTTGATGGCCGGCAAACGAGGCGACAACAGCTAACATCAATCCGCGCATCAAACTGCGCATCATAACAACTGAAAGCGGCCAGAGGTTCTTTCGACCCAGAGCCCAAGATCACCGTGATCTTGGGCTTTTTTTTGGACAGGGCCATGCCATCAACCGCAGCGACCAGCGCAGAGTCGACACTCGAACGCATCCAAGGGGCGCTCAGAAGGATCGATGCACTTCTCCTCCCCCGTTCCTTACGCCCGGCGGTCGAAACCATCCTTGTGCGACGGGTGGCGAAGGTGATGGACAGTGCCCTCCCATGGCAACAGGGACATGGTCGGCGGACCGCCGCCCTGGCACGCCGCATCGGTTCCTGTGCAGAACTGTCTCGTGAATCGCTGCACCATTTGACGCTCGCGGCTCTCCTCCACGATATCGGTCTGTTGGCGTTGCCTACCGCCCTCATTTCGCATACGGGATGCCTCGACGCTCAGTCCTATGCGGCCCGACAATCACATCCACGAGTGGGCGCCGAAAGCCTCGGGCCGTACCAATTTCTGCGAAAGGCGTCGATCATCATCGCCCATCACCACGAGCGATGGGATGGTTCAGGATACCCCTACGGAATACGGGGTACCTTCATCCCCGTCGAGGCCCGTGTTCTCGCGATTGCGGATGCATTTGACGCCGTCCGCGTCTCCGGAGCGACCGATGAGGACGCGCGGGACCAGGCGGCCCACCGCATACTCACCGTCGGAGCCGGGGCCCAATTCGATCCGCACCTTGTCGAGGTATGCGGGCACTGCCTACACCGACCGAACCTTATTTTCTCTTTTAACTGATCAGGAGGGGCAACATGTTCGCGATACGTTTCGGTCGTTTTTTGTCTACTTCCACACTCTTACTTATTACGACCATGGGCGCGGCAGGGTGTTCGAGTGGAACTCCCTCCGCCCCCGCAACGGCCGCAGTCACGGGCACCTCTGGCGCCGAGCAGGCCGTCGGCGAGCGATTGTTCATGGACACTCGATTTGCCCAGGCATTCAAGGCCTTTTTGGACGCCGGGGGCAATGTCAACGATCCAAATGCGGGTGACCCTGTCGTGGACACGGTGGAAACGGTCATGCCGGGCGCCCCTATCGACCCTGGTCCATTTAAAGGCATGGCGATGAACTGTCGATCCTGTCACTTCGTGGACGATGTCCTGTCGGCTCCTGGAGGCGGGATGCGGGCCTATGCCGATTTCGCAAGACACAGTCCGATTCCCGCCGCGGCCGACCCCAAAACCCATGCGCCGCGCAATTCGCCTCCGCTGGTCAACGCCACGCTCGACCGACCGGACGGTGTCCTGCTGCACTTTGACGCCGAATTCAACTCCATTGAAGACCTGGTCGCGGGCACCTTTACCGGACGCAATTTCGGCTGGCTACCCGGCCAACGAGCGGAAGCCATCGCCCACATTGCAAGGGTCGTGAGGGAGGATGATGGTTCGTTCGATCCGTCCGACCAGTTCGACGGCCTTTCCTACCGTATTTTGTTTACCGGCAACAACCCGTCGATCCCAGATGAGTTTCGCCTGCCGCCTGAATTTCGAGCGTTTGTCCGATCAGGCTCGGACCAGGAAATTTTCGATGCGGTGGTGAGGGTGGTCGCCGCCTATGTAAACGGCCTGCGATTCTCTCAGACCGAAGACAGCGGCGCCCCGATTCGTTCACCGTTCGACGTGTTCCTCGAAATAAACGGCCTTCCGCAGCAGCCGGATCCTAACGAGTCTGACCTCGACTACAGCCGGCGCCTGCGGACGCTGGTGAACGGGCTGGGCAGCCCTCAGTTCGTGACGGCAAATCCGAACCGTGACGATGGCCAGTTCCAGTTCCACTCTCAACCATTTGAATTCGGTGCGACGGAACTGGACGGCTTGAAAATATTTCTGGCGGAACCGGCAGCGTCGGTCGCATCACCCGCTGAACTGTCGGCGGGAAAGATCGGCAATTGTCTCGCCTGTCATGCGGCGCCCAATTTTACCGACTTCAAACTCCACAATACGGGAACCACCCAAAAGGAATACGACGGCTTCCCAAGTCACGGCGCTGGAGCTTTTGCCTCACTGACTATTCCCACATTGGCTGCGAGAACATCCAATGATCTACCCGCGAGTGAGGCGCATCCGACGGCCAGCGAACGGTTCCGGGCGATTCCATCGGATGCGACAACCTTGACCGACCTGGGCGTGTGGAACGTCTTTGCCAATCCCGACATGCCGGCCCCCCAGTCGAAGATTCGGAAGATCCTGTGTGACGATCAAGAACCCTGCCCGCTAACCGACGCCGTGCTGTTGGATCGCGCCATTGCCCGATTCAAAACTCCCGGACTGAGGGACCTGAGTCATTCCGCACCCTACATGCACAATGGCCAGTTCGATACGCTTGACGACATCATTACGTTTTATCGAGATACGTCGACGCTCGCACGGGCAGGCACGCTGCGAAACGGTGCTCTGGAACTGCGAGGCATTGCCCTCCTCGCCGGCGATGCCGCATCGCTCGTGGCGTTTCTCAGATCGCTGAACGAAGATTACCAGTAGGGAATCAGCGGAAAGATCGGAGCGGGAGATGACTTGCCCCGCTCCACGTGGCGGGAGGGCCTCGCTTCCTCCTGGGGCCTCCCGCCGCCCTGCTTATGATTCTTTCTTGATCTGTTCGGAGAGGTAGTTTTCCAACCCGACCTGCTTGATCGTTTCCATCTGCGTTTCAATCCAATCGATGTGATCGTCGACGTCTTTCGCCATGTCCTCGAGCATGTGTCGGGTCGTGAAATCCATTACCTTTGTGCAATGAACGACGCCGTCGTTCAATAAGGCCAACATTTCCTGTTCGGCCTTGAGATCTAGCTTGAGCTGCTCGGGTACGGTCTCCCCGACATGAACGGTGTTCATGCGCTGAACATTCGGAACGCCTTCCAGATACAGGATGTGGCCGATCAATTCGTCCGCATCCTTCATTTCATCGATACTGCGTTCACGAACTTTGTGATACAGGCGTTCGTATCCCCAGTTCTCGCACATCTTTCCATGGACAAAATATTGATTGATGGCGGTCAAATCCGCCGTGAGAATTTTATTCAGAAGGTTAACGACGCCTTCCTTTGCCTTCATAATCGGCCTCCCTTCACCGGAAAGTACAAAACCCCCGCGTTCACCCGTAAGTTATTATCATCACGAGTTCCTCGCTCGTCAACTCGGACGACGGCATGGTTTTGATTTCGTCTCTCAGTTTCGACGACAAGAGTTCTCAATTTCGAACGTGATCATCACCGAGGACGAAGGAATACCGCGGGATCGGTGCGGCACGCAATCGGGAGGTCGGGAGGAGAGTCCGTGCGGAAAAATTATCCGGCTTCGCGGTAGCCGCACTCCTCGTTGCGGCATTGCACGCTGCGGCCGGCTTGCTTGCTGACTTTCTCCACGAGGAACGGGGCACTACATGTCGGGCAGGCTTTGGGAATGGGCCGGTCCCAGAGCGCGTATTCGCAGGCCGGATATTTGCTGCACGCAAAAAATGAACGGCCCTTGCGCGTCCGCTTCTGGACGAGATCCCCGCCGCACCCCGGCTGCGGGCATTTCACGCCGAGCGCCAGCGGCTTCGTGGTCTTGCATTCCGGATAGGCGGAGCACGCGATGAACTTCCCGAAACGGCCCGTCTTGACCAGCATCGGGCTCCCGCATTTTTCGCAGACCTGATCGGTGGTCAGCTCCTGCTTGGGGATGATTTTGATCGTGCCGTCGGGCAGCTTTTCGAAGTTCTGGGTGTTCTTGCAAGGCGGATCGTCCTTATAGCCGGGGCACGCGAGGAATTTGCCGTTGCGGCCCCACTTGATTTCCATCATCCGCCCGCATTTCTCGCAGGGAATATCGGTGGGCGGCTCGACCGTATCTTTGGGACCGGGTATGGATTTGGCCTTTTCCAGGTCGGCGGTGAAGGGATCATAAAAATCGCGTACGGCCTCCACCCACGGTTTATTCCCCTCTTCGACTTCGTCAAGCTCCGCTTCGAGCTGCGAAGTAAAATCGACGTTGACGACGTCCGGGAATCCTTTGAGCAGGAAGTCGTTGACGGTCCTTCCGGTTTCGGTCGGCAGAAACCGCCCGTCCACTTTTTCGACATACTTGCGTTCTTGGATGGTCGAAATGATGGCGGCATAGGTCGAGGGACGTCCGATGCCTTTTTCCTCCAGCTCCTTGATCAGCAGCGCCTCATTATAGCGCGGAGGCGGCTGGGTGAAATGCTGCTTTGAGGTCACTCCGGGAATGGTCTGCTCGGCCTGTTCGATGAGACGCAGGCGCTCGCCTTCCGTCAATTCGGGAAGCTGCCGCTCACTGCTGTCCTCGACCTCCTCTTCCTGCTTCGCTTTCTGGGCAAAGAGTTCCTTATCGACGCCTTCCATGTAGACGATCGTATGGCCAGGGAACTTCACGATCGTGCCGCTGGAGCGGAACACGTATCTGGCAGGGGCATCCAACGGCGATGATTCGACACGAGTGACGTCCAGGATAGCCGGAACCATCTGCGAGGCGATGAAGCGGTTCCAGATCAGCTTGTACAGGTTGTATTGATCCTGCTCGAGATAGGGCCGGATGGATTCCGGATCGCGAGCCGCCGACGTGGGGCGGATGGCCTCGTGGGCCTCCTGGGCCGCCTTCGAGGTCTTATAGACGTTCGGCGTACCGGGAAGATATTCCGCGCCGAACCGCTCCTGAATGACCTGTCGGGCATCGTCCGTCGCTTCCTGGGAGATGCGGGGGGAATCCGTCCTCATGTAGGTGATCAGGCCGGTAGACCCTTCCGCACCGATTTCGACGCCTTCGTACAACTGCTGGGCCAGCGTCATCGTCTTCTTGGGCGTGAAATGGAGTTTCCGGGCCGCTTCCTGCTGCAACCGGCTGGTGATGAACGGCGCAACCGGATTTCGCTTTTTTTCCTTCCGTTCGATCGACGTGACGACGAAAGCCTTCCCCTGGATGTCGGAAACGATCTGCCTCGCCTGGTCGGCGTTGCCAATCGAAGCCTCTTCACCATTAATACTGTGCAGCTTGGCTTCGAACGGCGGCGGATTGGCGCCGGCGAGCAAGGCCGTAATGGACCAATACTCTTCCGCGCGAAACGCCTCGCGCTCGGCCTCGCGCTCGCACATCAAACGGACGGCCACGGACTGGACCCGTCCCATCGAGAGGCCCCGTCGGACCTTGTTCCACAACAACTGACTGCCTTGGTAACCGACGATGCGATCCAGCACCCGGCGGGCCTGCTGCGCGTTCACAAGCTTCATATCGATCTGGCCAGGAGACTGAAGAGCCTGCTTGATCGCACGCTCCGTAATTTCGTTGAAGAGCACTCGAAACACTCTTCCATCGCTCTTCTTCTTCGACTTCCCACGCAGTTCTTCCGCGAGATGCCAGGCAATCGCCTCTCCTTCGCGGTCCGGGTCCGGTGCAAGGAAGATCTTGTCGGCGGCTTCAGCCTTCTTTTTGATGTCAGCGAGGACCTTCGATTTGCCCTTGATCGTCACATACTGCGGCTTGAAATTATGATCGAGATCCACGCCCAGTTTGCTCGTCGGCAGATCCTTGATATGTCCGACGGAAGCCATCACCGTGTATCCTCGTCCGAGGTACTTGGTGATCGTTTTCGCTTTAGTGGGAGACTCAACGATGATCAGCGATTTCGCCATGTCGACTCCGGTTTCGCCAGCAACTCACTCTAACATCCGTACCAAATATAGCAGATGAGTGCAACCAGCCGCTGAAAAATGGATGGATTACACCTTCATATACCGTTGCCCAGGCAGTTGCCGCACGCGTCGTTTCAGCTCGAGCGACAACAATGTTGCCATGACTGAAGAGACCGGCAGGTGCGTCTGCTGGAGCAGGTGATCGACCGTGAGGGGCTCGCACGAGAGCGCATCATACACCAGCTGTTCATGATTTCCAAAATTCTCCGTCCCGGCCTGCGGCGATGGCGCTGCAGCACGCAGCCTCACCCGCATTTCCGGTTCGAGCTGCGGCGTGATGACATCGATCACATCTTGCGCGTGCTCGACCAAGGTCGCTCCCTCTTTGATTAACGCGTGCGTCCCCCGACTGGTTTCGGCATCCACGTAGCCCGGCACGGCGAACACCTCTCGGCCCTGCTCGACTGCCAGGCGAGCCGTGATCAACGATCCGCTGTCGATTGCGGCTTCAGTGACGACCACGCCGAATGACAGTCCGCTGATGATCCGGTTTCTGCGCGGAAAATGTCCGCTGTGCGGAGGCGCATCCAGCGACAATTCCGACAAGACTGCACCGTGCTCCTCGATCTCGTGACGGAGCCGTTCGTGCTCCGGGGGATAGGTTCGTCCCAGTCCACAGCCAAGCACGGCCACCGTGCGCCCTCCCGCCGCAAGAGCCCCTCGATGCGCCGCCGCATCGGCGCCTCGGGCCAACCCGCTCACGATCGTGAGGCCCGCGCTTGCCAACGCGCCGGCCAACCGTTCGGTGACCGCACGTCCCATCGGCGTCGCGCGCCTGGCCCCCACGACGGCCATGGCCAATTCATCAGATGCAGACAAGGTCCCTGAAATAAACAGCAGTGGGGGCGGATCTGGAATCATCAGTAGGCGACGGGGATACGCCGCATCCAATACGCTCCTCACATCGATGCGCCGGCGCTCGATCTCCTGAATTTCTCGGGCGATACGCCGACGGGCCTCACGGTCTGGCCCGCGGACGACGACATCGGCCAGGGCGGCGCTGCAGCCCCGTTGGATCAGGTCGTCCGCTGTGGCACGGAGCACCGTCTCCGGGCTTCCCCATTCCTTCACGAGCAAGAGGACGGTGTGATCGCCCACTCCGTCGATCGCACGCAGCTGCATCCACGCTTCGAGCAACCCAGGCGACGCGAGCAGACCGGAGACTGCAATCATCTATCCCTCACAGGCCGTGCGGGCTAAAGGCCGGATGGTCATATTGGTCATGATGGGCTGCCCGTGGTGATCCTACATCACCACGAGGTCGTATTGTTCGAGATGCAATTGCTCGTCCGGCATGACGAGGACTTTGGCGGCGCATTCGCGCTCTAGCGCTTCGAGACCAGGCCGCTCTTCATCCTGAAGCAAGCCGGCGACCGAGGGATGGGCGCCGAGGACGATCCGCTGCTGATCGTTGCCCCGTCCAATTTTTCGAATTTCGCGGAAGATTTCGTACGCCACCGTCGTGGGCGACTTGGTATAGCCTCTGCCTTCGCAGTACCGGCAAGGTTCCGAGAGCGCGCGCAACAGGTCCTCGCGCACGCGCTCCCGCGAAATTTCGATCAAGCCGAGGTCCGAGATGCGGGAAATCCTGGTACGGGCCTTGTCGGAGGCCATCGCATCCACGAGCGCATGGTAGACCTTGTCCCGGTTCTTCTCCCGCTCCATGTCGATGAAGTCGACGATGATGATGCCTCCAATCCCGCGCAATTTCAGTTGATAGGCCACTTCTTTCGCCGCTTCCAGGTTGTTGCGCAGAATGGTTTCCTCTTGATCGCGTTTTCCGACGAAGCGGCCGGTATTCACGTCGATCACGGTCATCGCTTCGGTATGATCGATCACCAGGTATCCCCCCGACTTGAGCCACACTTTCCGGCTCAACGCCCGGGCCATTTCCTGCTCCACGCCGAGGTAGTCGAAGAGGCTCTCGTCCTTGTCATAGAAATGAATTCGCGACGTCTGTTCCGGCGAAAAACGCTGAACAAAGTCCCGCACAGCATCGTATTCCTGGCGCGAGTCGATCCAGAGCCGCTCCACTTTTTTCCCAAAGAGGTCCCGGACGACGCGAAAGCTGAGACTGAGGTCTGTATGCAGCAGCGCGGGCGCCGGCTGCTGATCGCGCTTGGTCTTGATGTCCTGCCAGAGGACATGAAGAAAATCGACGTCCGACCGCAATTCGTCTTCCTTCACCCCTTCGCTGACGGTCCGCACGATATAGCCGCAGCCCGGATGGCGGACTCGCTTCATGATGTCCTTCAGCCGCGCACGCTCTTCGTCGCGTGCAATTCGGCGGGAGACGCCGATGTGTTCAACATTCGGCATGAAGACCAGATACCGTCCGGGGAGGGACACGTAGGTGGTGACGCGAGGACCTTTCGTGCCGATCGGCCCCTTGGAGATTTGCACCATCAATTCCTGACCCTCGCTCAGCAGCTGTTCGATCGGCTTGCTGCTTTCGCGTCGGGGGCGCAGTTCATCCGCGTCTTTGTCGTCGTCGTCTGAATCCAACAGCGTATCGTTGGGTTCGGCGTCGAGAGACAAATCCGAGACGTGCATAAACGCGGCCTTCTCCAGGCCGATGTCCACAAACGCCGCCTGCATGCCGGGCAGCACTTTCGCCACCTTTCCCTTGTAAATGTTGCCGACAAAATCCTTATGCTTCGCGCGGTCGCCGAAGAGATCCGTGACCACGCCGTTATCCAACACCGCCACACGCGTTTCCTCCCGTGCGACGGTTATCGCAATTTCCACACCCATACTCACTCCTTCCGTTCAGTGCGACTCTCGAAGCCACGTGAGGGTGGAACGCGGGCCGTCCCAGGTTCCGTTGTCACTCACCGCCTCGTCGATTCGAGGGCCGCACAAGACATTTAGTCTCTCGGCGGCGCCTTCATACGCCGCCGATAGTTCAATAAAACAAACTCAATCGCCGCCGTTTCACGTTCAGCAACAGTCCAAGCGAGGCCATCGTCATGATGGTCGCGCTGCCTCCGTAACTCATCAGAGGAAGCGGGATGCCGACGATCGGGAACATGCCGGCGGTCATGCCGATGTTCACGACCACGCAGAAGCACAGCATCGCAATGACGCCGACCGCCAGCAAAGCACCAAGTTCGTCTTTCGCACGCGTCGCAATTTCGAGAGAGAGCCAGATCAGCGCAACGAACAGGAGCAGCAAGACCAGCACGCCGAGGAACCCCCATTCCTCCGCAAAGACTGAAAAAACGAAATCCGTGTGCCCTTCCGGCAAAAACTTCAATTGGCTTTGCGTGCCGCCATAGAGCCCTTTGCCGGTCAGCTCCCCCGCTCCGATGGCAATCCGGGATTGCAGCGCATGATACCCTTTCCCGCCGGGATCGTAATTGGGATCGACGAACGCCATGATGCGCTGTCGTTGGTAATCATGTAACGAGCCCCACATGACCTCCCAGGCGAACGGAAACAGCATGAGCGAAAACAACAAAATGACGCCGAGCGCCTGCGAGCGCATTCCGACCATTAGCAGCATGGCGGCATACACGGCCATGAAGCTCAACCCGCTGCCGAGATCCGGCTGCTTGAGGATCAAGAGCAATCCCGGCAGCATCAACGCGCCGGGGATGACCACCCGCTGCAGCCAGCCGACCCGGGGCGCCTTCGAATAATAATGGGCCATCACCAAAATCAACACTAGCTTGGCAAACTCTGAGGGCTGGAACGCAAACGGCCCGATCGGAATCCAGCGCTGGGCTCCCCGGCTTGTCTTGCCCTCGAAGAGCACGACGGCCAGCAGGATCAGGATAATCGCATAGGCAGGATACGCTAATCGTGCGATGCGGTGATAGTCCCAAATGAGCATGACCAAGAAGGCCACAGCGCCGAGCAGAATCCACACCATTTGCTTGGCGAAAAACGGCAGTCCCGGGCCGCCCTGATCATGAGTCACGCTGTAGATGGAAAGAACGCCGATCGACAGGATGGCGAAGATCAACCCGAGAAATCGAAAGTCGAAATTGTCGAACCCTCGCCTGTCCATCATCCGGTCGATCATGGCGAACCGACCTTGGCCATCCGGGCCGGCGCCGAGATCGCATCGGCACTAGACGGTTTGGCGGCACTCAACTTGACATAAGTCTCGATGAGCTCTTTGGCAAGGGGGGCTGCCGCAGATCCCCCATGCCCCATGTGCTCGGCCAAGACGGCAACCGCAATCTTGGGATTCTCGACAGGCGCGAACGCGACGAACCAGGCATGATCGCGGAATTTCTTCGGAATATCCTTCTCGGGTCCGGTCCGGAGGGCGGCCGTCTGCGCCGTTCCGGTCTTTCCTCCGATCGAAACGAGGGAAGACTTGGCTCTGCCGCCCGTGCCTTCCGTGACCACGCCGGCCAACGCTTCCCTAATCAGCTTCAGCGTGTCGGGCTTGACGTTCAATTTGGCCTTGGGGACCACCGGCAGCTGCTGGAGTTGACCCGTCGTACGATCCATGATGGCCTGGACGAGCCGCGGCCGATTGGTGACTCCGTCGTTGGCAACGGTCCCGATCAGGCTCGCCATCTGCAACGGGGTGACCGTGACATAACCCTGGCCGATGGCTGCGGAAATCGTTTCGCCCGGCAGCCACTGTTCGTGCTTCACCTTTTGCTTCCATTCTGTCGAGGGAACGATACCGACCCGCTCAGACGGCAGCTCAACGCCGGTTTCCTCGCCGAGGCCGAACTGGTGGGCAAACG
>JBKPKC010000359.1:0-5273 GCA_046765595.1 Nitrospirota bacterium | reverse complement strand
ACGTTTCGTCGGCAGCGTCAGATGTGTATAAGAGACAGGCCGTGCGCATGTTCAAAGCCGGCGCCAATGCCTATCTC
Organism: Nitrospirota bacterium; assembly: GCA_046765595.1. GTDB lineage: Bacteria > Nitrospirota > Nitrospiria > Nitrospirales > Nitrospiraceae > Nitrospira_C. The sequence goes on along the minus strand of JBKPKC010000359.1, from coordinate 5,196 downwards.
ACGAAAGCCAGCGCCCCGGAGGAGCTGGTCACCGCAATCAAGAAGGTGTTGGGCGGAGGCAATTATGTGAGCCCCTCGCTGGGCGAAAAGCTCGTGCACCTCTTTCATCGCGGCGACGAGCAGCCTCCGCATGAACTGCTGTCGGACCGTGAATACGAAGTCATGCGACTGCTGTCCTCTGGCAAGACCGTCTCGCAGATTGCCGAGAGCATGAATCTCGGCACGACGACGGTGAGTACCTACCGCGCCAGGATTTTGGAGAAATTGCACCTGAAAAATAACGCCGAATTGATGCGGTACGCCGTTCAGCAGGGCCTCGCCTAACTGCTGTATCCCCTGTTCTGTAGTCCTAATCCTGTCGTTCGTTCCACGACGCCACAATCATGGTCGCGCCGATAGTCCGGCCGCACCGTCTTCGCTATAACTCCCACCTGCGCGGATGGTGGTCGCGCGTCACGGACCGAACAAAACATTCAGGCGGCGGAAAGGAATTCGCATGATGAACGCGATGAGTATTGAAACGGCGATTCGATTGCATCTGACCAAGGAGGGGCCATGCACTCTCGAGAGCCTGCTTGCGCGGCTGTCTCAATTTTCCTGGAGCGAAATCTTCAGCGCGGTGGACCAGCTGAGCCGCGAAGGCAGCCTCGTGCTCCGTCGTCCCGACCGGTTTGGATATCAGGTATCGATGGGATGCGGCAGCGTCATTGCCGCCGAAACTGCGCGCCCGTCCTCGTTGTCGATGAATCATCAGGACTGGTGAAAGAAGGCGACGCCGTCATGAGAGGGTGTCGTTATGAGAGTGGTCGTCATGTGCTGCTTATGTGAGAAGGTCTTCGACGACATGGACAAGGCAATGATTGGCACGCGGTGGAAGGAGCAGAAGTGGTATATGGCGCAGTATCAGCTCAAGTCCGCCGATATCCGGATCGCTCATGGTTACTGTCCCAAGTGCCTCGAGTCCTATCGTAGATTTCTGGCATGACCTGCGGGAACCGCCCTGCACCCGTTAAGGAGGAAAAGGCATGACAATGATGACTAATGGGACGAAGAGTCAGATTTGGTCCATCGTGTTGGGCGACGGGGACGTCGGCCTGATGGGTGATTTTATCCAGCGCTGGCTGGGGCATCCCCGCCCGAAACAATACTGCACGTTCTTTGGGAAGCGGTCGTTGTTTCAGCACACCCTGGACCGGGCCTCGGCGCTGTGCCGCCAGGAACACATCGTGGCGCTCGTGGCACGAGAGCATGGCCAGGAAGCTTGGTCTCAGCTGGAAGGACGAGGGGCGGGGACAGTGCTGCTGCAGCCCAAGAATCGTAACTCAGCCGCCGGCGTGTATTTGTCGCTGACGTATCTCCGAGCCAAGGATCCTCAAGCCACGGTCGTCATCTATCCAGCCGATCACTTTGTCTATCCTGAGACGGGCTTCCTCATGTCGGTTCATCGGGCGTTGTGCACCCTCGAGTGGCTTCCTGGCCGCGTCGTCGTCCTGGGCGTCCCTCCCGACCGGCTGGAGGTGGACTACGGATGGATCATGCCCGGCGAACAAATCGACGGATTCGAGCGATACCGGATCCATGCGGTCAAGGCGTTCGCCGGACGACCGACGGTGGCGGAAGCCGACGCCGCGCTGGCCCGTGGGGCGCTGTGGAACACCTCGGTGATGGTTGCCAAGGCAGAAACACTCTGGCAGATCGGGCACGAGTGTTTTCCGGATCTGATGCCGCGGTTTGAGCGGCTGGGCCGGTCGATTGGAACGTCGAAAGAGGCACAGATTCTGGACGAAATTTATCACGACATTCCCTCGCATGATCTGGTGGCGGAACTCCTTCAGCGCGTACCAGAACGGGCCGCCGTCGTTGAAATGAACGGTGTCCTTTGGAGCGATTGGGGCAAGCCGGCGCGTGTCATCGATTCTTTGCGCAGGATCGGGCGCGACCCGGCCTTCCCGTTGGACTGTCTCGGTCGGGCGGACGGGCCGTCTTCGTTGGTCAGATGAACGGGCTAAAGCGCCATGAGCCCTGAGACTCCGTCAGCGGAAATTCGCAAAGAGTGCTCACACGCCTTGCACTCGGAGGTGACATCCATGGTTCGTGTCTGCTGTTTTTGCGACAAGATTCACGATGACGCGATCGGTCTCTGGCAGGAACAGCGAGGGTGTGCTTCGCCCTACGCCACCGGAGAGAGCATCATCCTGTCGTATACGTGCTGCCATCAGTGTTTCAGCGCCGATCCGCGCGCCAACGTCTTCAGAGCGAGGCGCAGTCAGTCAACTGCTTCGCTCTATGGGACCTCCAGGAGCGCACGGTCACGGCATCTCATCGTTTCGCGGGCAGCCTCCTAAAAGATCGGCACACGAGCATCATCATGTCACAAGGTGACAGCAGGTCTGCGTTTGGGGGTGGCTTCCCGGGAGACCGGTTTGCGGAGCGCAAGGCGCACGCCTCCGGCATCCTGGTGCTCGCCTCGAATCGCCAGGTGTTATACGTCAACAACGCCGGGCGGGAATTGCTCCTGCAATTGAATCGAGCAGAGAAGGGCGGCGCTCCCGATGGCTATCTGCCGAACGCACTCGTCGCGCTCGTCGATGAGGTCGTCGCGTTGCCGCCGAACCGAGTTGAGGATCACAGCTGGAGGCGGTTGACCGCCACCCGTCTGGCGGGAGCACCGGGTCAATTCCTGTTCGTGCAAGCGTTCGCGCGACCTCATGACCCGCACCGGCCTCGACCTGTGATCGTGCTGACGATGCATCGCGGTGACACTCCGGTCCAATCTATCGAATAACCAGTACGGGGCAGGCGACATGATGGACGATGGCGTGTGAGACGCTGCCGAGCAGAAAACGATCCAATCCTTCGCGTCCATGCGAGCCCACCACGACGAGGTCGAAGTCCTTCGAGACGGCCGAAACAACGGGTGCAGGATCGCCCTTCATCACTTGACTTGAGGCCGCAAAGCGGTCCGCCGGCAGCGCGTGTGCGCAGGCTCGGGCCTGCTCTTGGGCCTTGCGGACGACTTCCTCGGACCAGGCCGCGAACGCGGCCGCGGGCGACTCCTCGAGCAGGGGGAGTATCGGCACAGCCGTCAGGATCATCGCCTCGACCGGCGTGCGGAACGGATAACGGGTCAGCCAGCCGCAGATCTTCTCTCCGTCATTTCGGCCTTCGACCGCGATCAGCACCCGTCGGACGGGCTTGGCTTGACCTTTGACGAGCAACGTCGGCTGAGAGGCGTGCAACAAAACCCGGTGCGACACGCTCGTGAGGACGAGTTCGGCCACGCGCGAGTGGTCGTGGGTGCCCACGACGATGAGATCCGCCGCCATGGACGCGGCCGTATCGAGCAAAAACCGGGCTGGCTTGCCGAACTCGCAGAGCCGCCGAGGCGCGGGCACGTCTCCGGGCAGCATTGTCGCCGCCCGCTCCAGCGATTCGCAGCCGGCATCGAACATCGACTTCCGAAAGATGTCATAGCCTTGCAGGTTGGCGGCTTCCGCGACGATTGGATATTCGAACAGTCCAAGGTCGACTCCGTGGACCAGCGTGACGTCCGCGGGTTGGAAGAGCAGGCCGAGCTGTTCGACGGCGGCAAACGCCGCATCGGACCAATCGACTCCTGCGACCACGTTCACGGTTCGCTCCCATCCGGCGCGGCGACGCTCAACGCGAGACCTGCGCAGGCCGCGCCTCCTCGGCCGCCTTCAGGTATTCAAGCACCTCCGCATCGTTCACCTGCGTGAAGCACTGATAATGGTGACCGACCGCGATGAAGGGTTCGGGCGTGGCCAGCACCACAAGTTCGTCCACCCGGCTTCGCAGCGCTCCGACATTGTCCTCGGGAGCGACCGGAATCGCGGCCACGAGGCGTTGGGGCGACAACTCCGTGATGGCTTCAATGGTGGCGAAGAAGGTCGCGCCGGTCGCGATGCCGTCGTCGACGAGGATCACGGTCCTGCCGGTCACGCTCGCCAGTGGCCGCCCGTTTCTGTAGTGCTGTTTCCGGCGGGAGATCTCTTCCCGGGCATTGCCGATGAAGGTGTTCAGATCGGCATGTGAGAGGTGGAATGCTTCGACCGCGTCCGAATTCAAATACACGGCGCCCGTCTCGCTGAGGGCGCCGATCGCGTACTCGGGGTTGTCGGGTGTGGCCAGCTTTCTCGTGATGAAGACGTCAAGCGGGAGATGCAGCGCACGACTCAATTCATACCCGACGGCCACTCCCCCGCGCGGCAAAGCAAGAATGAGCCCGCTTCGGTCGTCTCGATAAGACTCCAGCTGAGCCGCTAACAGCCGCCCCGCTTCTTCCCGATCACGGAAGACCATAACCACCCGCACAAGAAGTCATTGGTTACCGATGCGTCTCGGGCGCCACTTGTTTCCCACAAGGGTTCATCCGCTGCAGGAATCACATACGGCGCCTTCCATCGGGTATCTTAGTCATCACGATGCGTTTAGCCACGCCCCCTTTCCGAAACCAAGCGCACCGTGCGGTTCCCCGCACGATCCGCGCGCCGGATCCTCATGAGCCAATGAGCCGCCGACTTCTCCGTTTCAACGACGAGGAATTCTATGAGAGGCGAGGCGAATGCGCGCCAAGAAAATCGCCCCGACCAGATGCTATGACGCAAATGATGCAGCGTTTGGCTCTATGACGGGGTGAGCGGGATTCATGTGCCTGTGCATCGGACCATAGTTACACATCGCAAACACGACGCTTCTAAACAGCAGATCGGCGGCATCCTCTACCCTCATGAAAGCCACGGCTCCTGCGGCAATCATTGCATTGTAGAGATACGGCGTATATTCCGCGGATATCCCAATGATGACCACTTGCGGAAGAATTTTCTTGATCTGGCGAATGGCGTCCACGCCCTTTGAAAGGTGAACATCCATCAATACGAGGTCGATCGGCATCGTCTTCGCCAGTTCTACCGCTTGTTCCTCATCCGACGCTTCTCCGGCGATCTCGATGAGATCGGAATAACCATCGAGAACCACACGGATCATTTCGCGAATGGACGAATGGGGATTCACGATCAACACACGCCAACGCAAGCCGGCTTCCGTCGCCTTTGACAATGATGAGGGATGATGTTCAAACGGCTTCGTGGGCGTGACTGTGAGCATGATTCGACCCTCCTCCTGAGTGGCTGGATGGGTGTACGTAGCCTTTTATTAAGGTTTTCAGAACTAGGG
>JBKPKC010000358.1:0-3881 GCA_046765595.1 Nitrospirota bacterium | reverse complement strand
GTAAGCGGCATCACCCTTGAAGAACCACGGGAACTCATCGTCCGACGAGCTGAGTCGACTGCAGGCTCCTCTTCCGAGGACGAGAAACTGAAGCGAAAGGACCGTGCGAAACAGGGCTATACGTCGGCCATGCAGTCTGTGGGCTCGCTCATGCAGTCCGCTCGCGATGGAGGATCCGTCAGCTTCAAGCAAGCGAAACGTGCAATCCAGAACATTGTGGACCTCATGATGCACGACCAGTCCACATTGCTGGGACTGACCAACCTACGCTGCCATGATCAATACACGCACAACCATTCGGTCAACGTTGCGCTGCTCTCGATGGCGCTGGCCAATCGAGCCGGCTATCCCAAAGTCGACCTTGCCGATCTGGGCTTGGCTGCCCTGTTTCATGATGTCGGGAAATGCGCGATCTCGCTGGACGTGTTGAATAAGCCGGGGCAGTTTACGGACGAGGAATGGGACCTCATGCGGACGCATCCGATTGAAGGCGTGCTCACGCTTATTCGTTTGCGAGGCCTCAATAATGTTCCTGCCCGCATGGCAGGCGCGTCGTTTGAGCACCACATGAACTACGACTTCTCCGGATATCCAAAACTGGCCATTTCTTGGTCACAAAGTCTCTCGAGTCGCATCGTCACGATTGCGGACTGCTACGACGCCATGACCTCATCTCGTGTCTACCGCCGAGAGCCGATGTCGCCCGCGAACGTCCTCAAATTTATGTTCTCGAAGAGCGGTCAATCCTTTGATCCCATCCTCATGAAACTTTTTGTCAATTGCGTCGGATTCATTCCCATCGGGAGCCTCGTTCTGCTCAACACAGAAGAATTCGCCGTCGTGCTCAAGCCTGCCGAGGATAAAGCCAATGCCGAGCGGCCTTTCGTAAAAATCATCGCCGACGTTCAAGGGACGCCCATCGACAATGGGCCTGAACTCGATCTCACAGAACAAGACGAAAACCACGAGTACCGCCACACGATCATACGATTGATCGACAATACCGAGTATAACTTCGACACCGCCCGTTACTTCGTCTAGCCGCAGCGGAGACCGGTGAGCGTCCCTCGCTCCCTTGACAGTGCAAAGAAGCGCCGCTATCCTCCCCTATTCACAACAGCACAGCTTCTCATCCATTAAGGAGCGGATATATGCCAATGGCGAGGACCCATCTGGGTCAGATTAAGGCGGCGTTAGCAGTCACATGCACGTGGCTGATCATCTCGGCGTCCGGCGCCTTCGCCGCCGATGCCTTCAAGATGGGCGTCATCGATCCCCAAGCCGTTCTGGAGAGATCAAAAGCCGGCAAGAAGGCCCTGGACGGGTTGAAGGAGTACGTCTCGACCAGACAGAAGCTGCTCTCCCGTGACGAGGAAGAGCTGCGCAATACGGAAAAAACCCTGAAGGAATCGGCGGCGAAGCTGAGCGAGGGCGAAAAGAAGGAGAGGGAGGCGCAGTTCCGCACCAAGATTCAGGAATATCAAAAGCGCGCGCAGGAGTTCAATCAGGAGCTTCAGGGCAAGCAGAAGGAACTCGTGGACGACTACATGAAACGCATCGCCTCCGCCACGCAAACCGTCGCAGAGAAGGGCGGGTTTTCGATCGTCGTCGACAAAGGCAGCGAGCAAACGATCAAAATCGTGATCTACAGCAAGGAGACCATCGATCTGACCGACCAGGTCATCAAGGAATTCGACCGGGTCAACAGCAAGTAGAGACTCTCCAACCGGCGGAACTTCAGCCGTGGAGTTCCGTCAAGATTCCATCGGGTAACCCGCCTCTCGCCAAGCCTTGATGCCGCCGTCCATCGAGGTCACGTTCGTGTACCCCATCTGTTGCAGCGCATCGGCGGCCAGCGCCGACCGGTATCCCCCTCCACAATATAGGAGTATCGAGGCCCGCTTGTCGGGCACCAACGTCTCGATGTCTCGCTCGATGATGCCTTTGCCGAGGTGCTGCGCGCCCTTCGCGTGATCCTTTGCAAATTCATGGTCCTCCCGCACGTCCAAAAAGTGGGCCACCTCGCCCCCTTCCAGCCTGCTTTTCGCTTCGACAATCGAGCATTCCTTCACGCGGGCCCGCGCTGCGTCCACCAGCTTGAGAAATCCAGGATTATGCTTCATCGCTGTTCTCCCACGGTTAAAACAGCCGTGTCTGCTCGCGCCCCGGGCGGCGGAAGGTCTCTGGGACTGGTTCATCGTCCGACTCCGTGAAGCCTGCCCTGCGCTTCGCCACCGCAATCAGCCGCTCAATCATCGCCCAATACGGCCCGTCGCCGTGATGCCGCGAAAAAAACGCCCCATCCGTCATGGCGCCGCGGCGGACTTCTTGGAGGCGATGCCTCATCTTGCCGAACCGCTCGGGAAACGCTTCGGACATGCGCTCGACAAATACGGCTTCGACGGATTTCGCCAGCCGCAGCAGCGTCGACATCGCTTCCCGTGCCCCCGCCTGGCGGGCCCGCAGGAGCAGTTCGGGAATATCTTCATCGTTGAGGCCGGGAATGATTGGCGAAATGGATATACCCGTCGGAATGCCGGCGTCCGACAGTTTGGCCATGGCCTCGAACCGCTTGCGGCTGGCGGGTGCCTGCGGCTCGACCAGACGCGCCACCGCATCATCGGCAAAGGGAATGCTGAAGTACACGCGGACCCACGCTTCCCGCCGCAGACGCTGAAGCACATCGAGGTCCCGCTGCACCAAAACGCCTTTTGTAATGATCGCGACCGGATTGCGGTAATCGGCGCAAACCTCGAGGCAGGCCCGTGTGAGTTCCAATGAGGCTTCCATCGGCTGATAGCAATCGGTGTTGCCGGAGAAAACGATCAATTCCCCCTTCCAGGACGGGTGTTCGAACGCCCGCCGCAACAGAGCGGGAGCTTCACGTTTTACGACGATCTTTGACTCGAAGTCGGTGCCCGCCCCGAACCCCCAGTACTCATGGGTCGGCCGCGCGTAACAATAGGCGCAGGCATGGAAGCAGCCACGGTAGGGATTTACACTCCACCGAAAGGAGAGGTCCGGACTGTCGCTCCTGCTGAGGATGTGCTTGCTCGCATCGTCGTACATTTCGAGCCGGGCGACGGGGGCGGGCTCGAGCAGATCCCGGTGCCTGGACTCGAATGGATTCGGCGGATTGGAAATCGACCGCATGGCGTCATCGTCCCTCTTCATGCTCGACGCTGTCAACCCGCACCGGCGTTCGGTTCATTGACTCCATGAAACCCCGATGCTAGATTCCAGCGCTTATCAGGAAAGGCGCGAGTATGTTTGATTTGCGGCATCTTCGCGAGAATTTCGATCTCATTCGCGATCAACTCGGCGCGCGAGGGCGCGATGTGCAGTGGGACGCATTGCGCAAACTTTTGGATGAGCGTCGCGCATTGGGCATGCAGGCGGAAGAGCTGCGGGCCGATTTGAACAAGGGCTCAGAAGAGATCGCCCGGCTCAAACGGCAACAGCAGCCGGCGGAAGAAGCCGTCGCCGCAATGAAACGCGTCGGCGAGCGGATTGCCGCATGCGAGACCTCGCTCAGGACGGTCGAAGACGACGTCGCCGCCATCGCCCTGCGCATTCCAAACATGCCCCATGCCTCCGTGCCTATCGGACAATCTGCCGAGGAGAATGTGGAGGTGCGCCGCTGGGGTCACCCGCCGAATCTGACCGCCCCGGCAAAAAGTCATTGGGACATTGGAGAGGCGCTCGGCATTCTGGATTTCGACCGCGCCGCGAAGATCGCCGGCGCCCGCTTTGCCGTCTTGTCCGGCGCGGGTGCGAGACTCGAGCGCGCTCTGATCAATTTCATGCTCGACCTGCACACGTACGAGCACGGCTATCGGGAAGTCTTACCGCCCTTCATGGTCAATCGGGCAGCCATGACC
>JBKPKC010000357.1:0-3065 GCA_046765595.1 Nitrospirota bacterium | reverse complement strand
AAGGAGACCGCTGATACGCACGGAATCGCCGTGCGGAAGTAGCCGCTACTTCGCCAGGTCGCCGGAAGGTCCGAACCGTCCGGCTTCACCTAAGGGCTTGTCGACGCGCGCATTGTCGACGAAGCTGGAATCCACCGCCAGATCTTCCTGCGGCAAGGTCCAGCCCAACTTTTCGAGCGTCTCCAAAACGAGCTGTCGAAGTGCGTCTTTTGCGCTGAGGCGTACCGAGGCGTAACTGAGCACCCGTTCGCCTTCCGCAGCCACTTCCGAGGCCTTGGGATCATAGAGAAAGGCGATCAGCGGTTCGATCGCCGTATCTCCGATGGCCGCCAGCGCGGCGCTCGCCTTCTCCCGCAGCACGCCATCCTTGAGCAGCATGATAAGGTCCGGGATGACCCGCGGATCGCGGAATTGACCAAGGGCCGTCGCGGCCGCTTCTTTAATGAACGCGTCCTCGCTCACGATGCAGCCAGGCGTGGGCGTCCCTTCCTGCCTGATGCCTTTGCCTTTGAGCGCGTCCAAGACGGGACCCAAGGCCCTGGGATCTCCGATCATACCCAGCGAGGCGATGGCATGGCGCTTGACGGCTCCGTCTTTCATCGCCTCGATTAACGCATCGATGGCCCGCGGATCCCCGATCATCCCCAGCGCGATCGTCGCATCTTCCCGCACCGCGCGGTCGGGATCTTTCAGCGCCGAAATGAGTGCATCGACGACCTTTGCATCACGCACCCACGTACGGCCGATCTGGTAGTCCGTCGTCATACCGCCGAGCGCCCGTGCCGCATGACAACGGACCACGAAGTCCTTGTCCTTGAAACATTCGATCAACGGATCGACGGAGGGCTCGCCGATGTAGACGAGCGCAGTGCCGGCCGTCTCTCGAACGATTTTTGAGGTATCTCGGAACAGTTTGATCATGACCGGCACTGCCTTGGGATCGCCGATCTTGCCGAGCGCTTCCGCCGCGGCGCTTTTCACCGCGCCATCCCGATCGCGGCACGCCACAATCAATGCGTCGACGGCCTTGCGGTCTCTGATGTCGCCGCAGGCCTTGGCGGCGTGTTCGCGCACGCGCCAGCGCTCGTCTTTCAGCGCCGCAATCACCCGGTCCAATACGGAACCGCCGAGGCTCGCAGCGGCTTCGACCGCCTGGTTCCGCACTTCCATGATAGGGTCGTTGAAGAGCCCAACCAGCGCCTCGGCCGCCCGGTCGCCGCCGATCCGCGCCAAGGCGGATCCAGCATGGGCGCGAACCGACCAATACTCATCTCCACACGCGTTGACCAACGCCTCCAGACTCCGCGGATCCGCGACCGCGACGAGCGCTTTGGCCGCTTCTTCCCGTGTGGCGTCGTCGACGTCCTCGAGCGCTTCCAGCAAATCCTCTAAGGCCTGCGTCATCGTCCGTGTCCTTTATTGATACGTGTAATCCGGCTGTCCGCCGTAGGGATACGTCCGCTTACACCGGACAATCAACGTTTGTGTCCCGCGTCCTTCCACACATTGGTCGAGCGAGGAGGCGAAGTCCAGCTTGCCCTCAAGGTTGACCGAAAACGGAAAATCAAAGGTAAAACTGATGAATTTATATTTGCCCGGTTTCAAGGCGAGTGTCCGCTTGTCGGTGGTCTTGAACGCATCCAGCGACTCCGGATCGGAGTTGTAGATGGAAGGCGTCACGCCCGGGACGTACCACCACGTCGGCGGGTCGAGCACCGTCGGATCGATCAAAATTGGATGCTCCTTCGTATAGCTCGGGGGAGGTGAGGCCTCTCCCACTGCCAGCAGCGCGGTGCCGACGACTAGAATGGCCATTACGCCTATTGTCGATCGCCATGGCGCGAGCGCGTTTCTTCCGCTCATGGTCTTTCAGGGAACATTGGAGTTGGGGGCAGCCGCGACGAAGGCGTACTGAAAAATCTCCTCGACCGGCCGGCTTTCCCATTCGGTGTGCGTCTGCAACCCCAAGGTTCGCATCACGGTGGCGCCGGTATCGATGATTGAAACCGGCTGGTGTATGGCATGGCCCGGCTTAATGCCGACGCCCGATGCGATCCAGGGGACGACGGGCGCGGCGCTCATGGCCTGTTGTTGTCCGGCGTCCATGCCCTCCGCGCTCAACGACGTCACAAATACGGTAGTCCGTTTCATAAGATCTTGGGTCTTATAAATGTCCAAGATGGAACTGATCGCCTTGTCCACAGTGCGGAGCGCTTCCCGATACTCCTTGGACCCCCAGCCTCGCGCCACCCCGACTCGACCGGCTTCCGGAAGGTGCACGACCAGAAAATGCGGGAGCGCGAGAATCGCGTGGCCATAGCCATGCCCGCTCGTTGCCTTCTTGAAATACTGCTGGATGTAGGCCACGATCCGATCGGGACTGCATTCCGGCTTGAGCGGACCGCACATTTGATAGTCCGTGTACGGTTCCGGTCTCGCGAGCTGATACAAGGACTCATCCATGAAAAAGATGGCGCTGTCCCGACCGCCGCTCAAATCCAGATAGTCGAAGACGCTCGGCGCCCGCGGATAGCCGCGGCTGAACTCGAAGTTGTTCCAATTGATCCCGTGTTTTTCGACGGGCACTCCGGTAATGATCGATGCCATCGTCGGCAGGCGAAGCGGCGGTTTGACGCCGGTGGCCGACCAGGTCACCGCCCCTTCCTTAACCAGCTTGCTCAAGGTCGGCATGGTGCCGCCTTTCAGCGAGTCCTGGCTGAACCCTTCCAACACGAAGAGGATCACGTGTTCCGTCGGAGGGCTCTCGGGAGTGCTCTTGTCCATCGCCGAAGGACGCATCGTGGAGGCCGATGAACTGATTGCCAATGCGAGGAGGAGGCCGGTTGTCAGTGCACACACTCGACTACATGGTGCCATCATGGACTGCTTCTCCACATGGAATCAAAAAGGGAATGATTACATTAGCACGCGAATTTTCGACAAGGCAAGCTGCGTCGGCTCTCCCCAAGCCGCTGGCGAAAAGACTTTGCGGAGTGCTATGCTGATGCCGGCATGTGATCGGCGGTCCATCCAGAGATCTGGGGGCAGTCTCCTTGAAAGGGTGA
>JBKPKC010000356.1:0-5909 GCA_046765595.1 Nitrospirota bacterium | reverse complement strand
TTATCACACGGTGACGATCGACCTGGCAGCCAACGGCGAGCAGACGCAGGTAAAGCTCTCCCAAGACAACAACGCCAGCCAAGAGGCCTGCAACCATTCAGAGAAGAATTGGCGGATGATGCTCGAAGGACTGAAGAAGGTGGTGGAGGGCTGATCAATCTCTGTCGGGCGCCGGAGCATCGTCCGGCGCCCGTTTTTTGCAACGCTTCCCGATGTATTACCGCTCCGGACGATCCATGGCGCTTTGCGGCTGCGACTGGCCCTGCACATTTCCCTGTCCGCCAGATCGTTCCGCCGTGCCCTGTGTCTGTCCGGTGCCTTTCTCCCCGATTCCCGAGGGCATCGACGAGCCGCTCTTGGCCGATTCGTTCTGGCCGAGGCCAGAGCGTTCCATCGTGCTCTCCGTCTGTCCCGTTCCCTTTTCTCCGATACCCGCAGGTTCAGAGCTCATCGATTTTTGACCCGACGTTCCGGAACGCTCAAGGGTGCTCTGCGTTTGCCCGGTCCCCCGTTCACCGATTCCCGCCGGTTCAGAAGCCAGACCCTGAGAGGTCATCCCGCTTCCACCTGCAGATCCGCCGCCGGACCCTGATTGAGCCAGTGCAGTGCCTGCGGCAAAGAGGCATGCGCCAGCGATCACGAATACGCCGAACGTGGACGTTTTCATAGGTAATCCCTCCGTTGGTTATGACTGACACGCGATTCCACCTATGAAATCATACCGGGCCGCCCAAATGGCGACCTACTAGGGATTTACCTAAGTCCGCCTCCGGACCATCCCTGCGCCATCGTCGAGACCCGATCATTTCATCGTGTGCGTGCCGTGAGTCACCGAGCTCCCTGCGCGGAGGGCCGCTGCCGCGAACACCGCTTCGGCAATCTCCGGATTGGAGGCATCGAGTTTTCGCGCCCGCTCCACATGAAGCTCGATGCAATACGGACATTGCGTGGTGACCGCCACCGCGATGGCGATCAACTCCTTATATTTCCTCGGAATCGCTCCGTCGCTCCATGCGGCCTTGTCGAACGCCAGAAAGGCCTTCATCACGTCCGGCGCATAGGTTTCCAGCATGGTGAATTTTTCGAGATTCTGCATGTCATACATAACAACCTCCTTCTGAGCCATGGTGCCTTACGTCCGCCTCGACGTTAGGCTCGAAACCCGATCACTTCCAAATATTCCGCTTGCACAGCGGTGCAGTCATCTTCTGAGCGGTTGTGCGCCGCCCAGAGCGCTTCCAATTCCCGCCGAAGCTTCTCACGTTCTTCACCTTCCAAAGCCGCAAACGCTTGGTTGATCGGTCCATAAGAGAGCCGGAAGAACTCCACCACGTCCGCCGGTGGAAAGGGATAGCTGAAGGCGTAGTGATGTTTGGTCAAACGGAGATCCGTCACGCCGCGCCCAAAGCGATCGCGGACGACAGCCTCTTCTCCCCACAGGACCGGCGACGGCATTCCCGATGGCGCGATGAATGTCGATACAACTTTGAACATCTGTCCGACAAAGCCCTGCGGGGTCCAATTCGCCATGGCAATGACTCCGCCCGGCTTGCAGACCCGCAGCAATTCCGAGGAGACGGCCTCGGGTCGTGGCGCAAACATCGCACCGATCAAGCTGGTGACCACGTCGAATTCTGCGTCGGCAAAGGGAAGTGACTCGGCGTCGGCTTCCTCAAATCGAATGCTTAGCCCCGCTGCCTTGGCTCGCGAACGAGCCCGCTCAATCAGATTGCCGGCAATGTCCACGCCCGTCACATCAAGCCCGTCTTTGGCGGCCATTAAGGCGAGTTGACCGGAACCACAGGCGACATCCAACAATCTGCCGCTGGGGCAGAGAGGCACGCGCTCATAGAATTCGCGTGCGCCGCCTTCCAGATAGCGGGAGAAGTGATCATAGTCTCCGGCCGTCCAGATTTTCTTGAGACGCGCTTTTAACCGTTCCACATCCGCTGTGACTGCGCTGGTCGTCATGGTCTCCTCCTTTGTGAATGATCCGCTTCCTGGGCATGGACGACTATACGGCAGGTCCGTGCGCCGGTGATTAGCCGGGCGTCTGGTTCTCTTACCCGCGCCGTGGTAGGCTGCACGTCACTTGACCTGGCGTCCGGTATCCTTAGCCGAGACGTCCGCGGTTCGTGGAGTGCTCCATGGATGTCTTGTCCGAAGTCCTCGAGACCGTGCGGCTCGACGGCGCGATGTATTTCAATGGAGAATTTTCCGCGCCCTGGTGCTTTCGCTCTGCCCGCTCGAGCCTTTACGCGCCCTATGTGTCAGATGGCCAACGCCACGTCATCATCTTTCACCTGTTAATCGAAGGTCGCGGCTACGCGCGTCTTGAGGGCGACGGCCGGCCGATCCCGCTCGAGGCCGGGGACATCGTCATCTTTCCGCAGGGCGACTCCCATATCCTTGGCAACGGGCCGCCGGTCACTCCAATGGACAATTCACGGGAATTGGAGCGTGTGCTTTCCCTCGGCTTGAAGCTCACCCGGATGGGTGGCGGCGGAGAACTCACGAAATTCATCTGCGGTTACATGGCCTGCGAACCGCAGCTCAGCCACGTGTTTTTGAGCGGGCTTCCGCCGCTGATGAAGGTCAACATCCGCAACGATCCGGCGGGCCAATGGCTGGAAAATTCGCTTCGGTATTCAGTAGACAATGCGGACGTCTCGGGCCCGGGAGGGCGGGCGGTTCTCGCCAAGTTGTCTGAAGTGCTCTTCGTCGAAACACTGCGGCGCTACATCGCCAGCCTGCCGCGCGAACAAACCGGATGGCTGGCAGGAGTCCGCGACGCCGAGACGGGGAAGGCTCTCGCATTGCTGCACCGAAAGCCGGCACATCCTTGGACCATCGCGTCACTCGGCAGCGAAGTGGGCGTGTCTCGCTCCGTCCTCGCCGAACGGTTCCGTCGCTATCTCTCCGAGAGTCCGATGTCCTACCTCGCGCGGTGGCGCCTCCAGCTCGGCGCGCAACTGCTGAAATCGACCAGCCGCAGCGTGGCCGACATCGCGGCGGAAGTGGGATATGAATCGGAGCCCTCGTTCAATCGTGCGTTCAAACGGCAGTTCGGCCTTCCGCCGGCCCGCTTTCGAAGCCACCTCCGCACCTCCCGCGATACGACCGCCGATCGTGCGCCGTCGAAGCGCCCATCCCTCGTGACATACCGCTAACGCGATGCCCACCACAGGCCCCCCGCTTCCGTTCCTTGACAGCGTACTGAACGGTCCGTATGCTCCATCACACGGTTCCGTTTCCATGGCCCTCGCGTGGCCGGAGGGATGCTCATGGCGTTCTTCGGTCGACGATCGTCCTCCCGCCCATCCGGTTCTTTCCTTTTACTCCTCGGGAGTCTTTTCATCGCCGGCGGTTTCTTCATCGCCGCCGCTACGGTCGATGCCGTCTCACCGGCTGAACCGTTCGTAACGGTCGCCGCCTACGACGGCGTCATTAATCCGGTCGCAGCCGAGTACCTGCACGACGCACTGGCGTTTGCGGAAGCGAGCGGCGCTCAGGCGCTGGTGATCGCACTCAACACGCCGGGCGGGTTGGACAGCTCGATGCGGCTCATCATCAAGGACATCACCGGTGCGACGGTCCCGGTGGTCGTCTACGTGTCGCCATCCAGCGGCCGAGCGGCATCGGCGGGCGTTTTCATCACGATGTCGGCGCATGTGGCGGCCATGGCGCCCGGAACCAACATCGGCGCCGCCCACCCGGTCAACATGGGCGGCGGTGAGATGGACAAGACCATGAGGGAGAAGGTGGAGAACGATTCCGTCGCGTACATCAAATCTATCGCCCAGCAGCGGGGCCGAAACGCCGCCTGGGCCGAGGACGCGGTGCGCAAAAGCGTCTCGGTCACGGAGCGCGAGGCGGTGAAGTTGAACGTGATCGATCTCGTCGCGGACGATCTGCCGGCGCTGCTCAAGCAATTGGACGAACGCCATATCCCGCTGCCTTCCGGCCAGAAAATCCTCAAGACGGCCGGGGCGGCACAGCGTGAGTTTCCGATGGGCCTGCGTCTCGAGTGGCTCAAAGCTATCAGCGACCCGAATATCGCCTACCTGCTCATGACCATCGGCACGATCGGCATCATCGCGGAACTGTACAGCCCTGGAGCGATTCTTCCCGGCATCGTGGGCGCGATCAGCCTCATTCTCGCCTTCTATGCGTTCCAGTCGCTGCCCGTCAATTACGCCGGCGTTCTCCTCTTTGTGCTCGGCATCGTCTTTTTTGTGCTGGAAGCGAGCGTCGTCAGCTACGGCCTGCTCGCGATCGGCGGGGTGATCGCGATGCTCATCGGCTCGATCATGCTGATCAAAAGCGACGCCGAATTTTTTCAGATCTCCTGGGCAGTGATCCTGCCGGTCGTGACGTTCGCGTCGGCCTTCACGCTCTTGGTCATCGGCACCGGCATCAACGCCCTGCGCCGACGGCCGGCCACCGGTCGCGAAGAGATGGTCGGTCTGGTGGGCATCGCGAGAACGGCACTCGCACCCGACGGTCAACTCGCCGTCCGAGGAGAGCTGTGGGAAGCCATCAGCGAGCAGCCGGTCTCGGCCGGCGCCGAAGTCGAGGTCACCGCCGTCGACGGCCTGCGGCTGCACGTCAAACCGTATTTCAGAAAGAAAGAGGTTGGAACATGAATTTCGCGAGCCCGTTCGCGCTGGTGCTGCTGGGACTGGTGATCATCCTCATGGGCTTCAATGTTCTGCGCGAATACGAGCGCGCCGTCATCTTCCGCTGGGGACGGCTGGCCCGCGGCCTGGTGGGCGGCAACGGGCCGGGCGTCGTCATCATCATTCCGTTCATCGACAAACTCGTGCGTGTTAGCTTGCGCACGGTCACCATGGACGTCCCTCCACAGGACGTGATCACCAGGGACAACGTCACCGTCAAGGTCAATGCGGTGATTTACTTCCGGGTCGTCGATCAAGAGCGGGCCATCATCCAGGTCGAGGACTATCTCTATGCGACTTCGATGATGTCCCAGACGACGCTGCGCAGCGTCCTCGGACAAAGCCAGCTCGACGACCTCCTCGCCAAGCGGGAACAGATCAACGCCGAGCTGCAGCGGATCATCGATCAGCAAACGGAGCCCTGGGGCGTCAAGGTCACGGCCGTCGAAGTGAAGAACGTGGACCTTCCGCAGGAAATGCAACGGGCGATCGCAAGACAGGCGGAGGCGGAACGTGAACGGCGGGCAAAAGTCATTCACGCGGAGGGAGAGTTCGAAGCCTCGCGGCGGCTTGCGGATGCCGCGGACGTCATCAGCCGGAATCCCGCCGCATTGCAGCTGCGCTATCTGCAGACACTGGTCGAGATCGCTGCAGAGAAAAATTCGACGACGATCTTTCCCATTCCGATCGATACCATCGCGCCGTTCTTCAAGCACGTGGGAAAGCAGACGGAACCTTCCTGAGCGGTTCCACCGGCGCTGCTGACGGCGACCGATCGAGCCGGAGCATGCGCGTGATCCACGGGATGGGCGGTCCCTGGAGCAGCACCGAGGTAAGTGCGATAAAAAACACGAGGTGGAATATCGTATCGGCGCGTTGAATGCCTGCGAGCACTGGGAAGGTCGCCAACACGATCGGCACGGCACCGCGCAGGCCCACCCAGGCCACGAGCGTCTGTTCGCGGAACGACAGATGAGAAAGGGCCAATGCGGCATAGACGCTCAGCGGTCGGGCGACGAAGATCAGAAAGAGCGCGACCAGCAGCCCTCCGCCCGCGATCGGCGGCAGACGCGCGGGAAACACCTGTAACCCAAGAATCAAGAACATCGTAATCTGCATCAGCCAGGCGAGCCCGTCATGAAATTGCATGAGGCTCCGCTTGTGAGCGACGGGCTGCCGCCGAAGGAACAGTCCGGCCAGATATACCGCCAGGAACCCGCTCCCGTGCAG
>JBKPKC010000355.1:0-4865 GCA_046765595.1 Nitrospirota bacterium | reverse complement strand
CATACGGCAGTGAAAATCCAGCAGCCTCAGAGAGACCCGCCTGTCGGTTGAAGCGGCAGGGCGTAATTTCGATCACCTTGTACGTCCCGTCCCGATCATCTCGTTTGAATTCGATGCTGGCGTACCCCGTCAGCCCGAGTTGCTTACAAATGTGCGCCGTGAGCTGGACGACAGTAGCGTCGTGCACCTGTTGAACGAGCGAAGAGTTGCCAAAATGGGGAGGAAACTGACGCACTTTTCGTGACGTAAAGATGCCAAGCGGCTCCGAGCGTTCGTTGAGATAGGTAAAGGAACAGACGAGATTCGTCTCAGGACCGGGAATGATTTCCTGAACCGTCATTTCATAATGTCGTTCCTGCAAGGCCCCGCACACCAGGCGCAATTCCTCCGCATCCTGCGCGATGAGCACCTTGTGATTGCCATAATGGGCTTGCCAGGCTTCATCCCGCCACGCGGGTTTGACAATGCACGGAAACGCGAGCTTTCGCGCGGCCGCCTCGATTTCCGCAGGACGGCTCACGTGCAGAGTCCTGGGAACGGCAATCCCTCGCTCTGCGGCGAACGGATAGAACCAATCCTTGTTCAACAGATTGATCAACAGCGTATGGGGCGGCATCAGCAGATGATAATAGTCTTCAAGGTTGTGCCGGTGGCCCGAGACGATGATCATGTCGAGATCGCTTGCCGGATAGAGCACCGCTTTCCGGCGTGACTTTTCCCCGAGGTCACGAAGACACCGGACGAGATTGGCTTCATAGTCCGTCTCGTCAAAGGTGTGCAGACTCGACATGTATCGACTGGCTTGAACCACGGATGCGTACTGATCACGGTGACCACGCCCGAACACGCAGGTCACAGGAATCCCCTTCCGGCCGAGGACGCGGATTGGCAACAGGGCCGCAATGTTATTGGCGTTGACGACGACGGCAGGCACCGCCGAAATTTCTGAGGAATCCGGCATCGATGTCACGGTGATGTAGCTGGATGGCGCGACCCGCGCCCCACCCTGCCCGGCGCGGGATGCGGAGCTCCGGGAATTGTCGATGCAGTCTATCTGCTGACGCGCAGGCCGGCTAGAAGTTTTGCACTTTGTGACGCGCCCGCTGCGGCTGAGGCTGATACAGGCGACGGCCTGTGCCCCGATACATTGCTACGGTATAATGGTGGCGACGAATGAGCATGCGACCATCTCAAAGACGAAGATTGTGGTCCGTGGTCGGATTGCTGTGGCTTGCGCTCGGCTGCGGACTGCTCTGGATCTCGACAGCGCCGGCGGCCGGCCTCGACGTACACGAGAGTGCCGACCGCCAGATTGTGGATCGCGCGAATACTGATTGGGAGAGCGGCGCCATCACACCGGCGCTCGAAGCGCTCGAGCAAGGGCTCGAGTCGAATCCCGAAGCCGTGTCGCTGCATAAACTGCGCGGGGACATCCTGGCGACTTCACGCGCGTCGCAGGAAGCGCTCCAATCCTACGACGCCGTCCTCGGCAGACAACCCGGCGCTCTCGACGTGCGATGGGCCAAGTGGAGCCTGCTGGTGCGGTCAGGACGCGGCGATGAGTCGATCGAGGAACTCCGCCGCATCGCGTCCGTCGACACGCAAAACCCTCTCATCCATTTCCGTCTTGCGCGGGAACTTCGAAAACTCGATCGGCTGGAAGCCTCGCTCGAATCCTACAAGCAAGCCGTGGCCTTGGCCCCTGATATGTATACTTGGCGACTGGCGTTGGCCCGGGCCCGGTTCGATGTGCTCGATTACGAAGGCGCGGCAACTGATGTGCAATACGTGCTCGATCACATTCCGGATGGTTCGCCGCTGGAGCTGCCGGCCAATACGCTCGTCACCGTCTTTCACGGACATTCACAGGACCGGGGACGGCGGTTTGATCCGGTATTCACGCCGAAAGACATCACTCCTGACCAATTGAAGCAGTGGGCCCTCATGCGCGCTGACGCCTGGAGAATGTTTGTGGCGGGCCGATACAAGGAAGCCGAGCCGATGTATCGGCGGCTCTTGGAGTTGAATCCGCGCGATCCGTCAGCAACGCATCAATTCGGGCTCACCCTGATGCAGCTGGGCAAATGCGAGGAGGCACTGCCTGTCTTCGGCAAAGTCTCGGATCTCGATCCGACCGAAGACCAGTACTCCGACATCGTGTTTCGCATGGGGCAGTGTCTTGTGGAACTGCAGCGATGGGACGAGGCGTTCCTGCACTTTCACTCGCTGTACCAGCAGGCCGTTCAATTCGAAATACAGAACAGGAACAACGCGCTGCCTCCCGGCGCCCGTGTGCTGGACCAGAAAAAACTGTCACGCTGGCTGGACAAAGTTCGCCCGCATATCCCCGCCGAACTCGCCGCCCTGGAGGCGGGACGCGACGTACAGATCGAGGCGGCGCAGCCGCCGGCGAATACCGGAACCGGTCCCACTAAGGAAGAGGTCGACGAGGCGCTGAACCGGATCAAACCCGAACGGCCGCTTGAAACCGGCGGAGCACTAGCGGGACGGGACGCTGACTTTAGCTGGTTTCGTTTCGTCATTCCTGCCGCGAAAGTCATGCGGGACGATCTACCCACCGGACAGCATGACTTTATTCCGCTGAACGCGAGCGACAGCTTTCCGACCACCCAGCAGGAGATTTATCTGGTCTTCCGTTTGGTGTCCGACTCGTACGATGCCGTGCCGCTCGCCGCGCAATGCTTCCTGGAAAAAGCCGAAGCCCTAGGCCAGACGCGCACGATCGCTCAGGACCAGGTGTTGATGGCGATGAGCGACCAGTCAGGGTATTTTACCCTGGCGGCTCCTGAGCGAGGATGGACGCCCGGCCTCTACCGGTGTGGCCTGTTCGCCGGCGAACGGACCTCGGCCTACACGCAGGCAGACGAGGTGCGATTCCGCATCATCCAGCCGGCTCGCACACCGTCGTAGTCGCGCTCACTTGGCGCAACAACTGGCGGATCCGCCTCGCCTTCAGCAGGCATCAGACGATCCAGTCCGAAGTACACCGGGCAAAAACCCGTCACCCCGCTTTGCAGCAGCGTCACACCGATTGCCGCCGGAAGCAGCAGCCAATGGGCGCTGACGTACTATCCCAGCGCGACTCCGGCGTTGACCAGCAAGCCGACAATGGCGTCATGCAGGCGTCTTTTCTGATGCATGCTCAGCCCTCCCCCCAACCGGTGTAATGCGTTCCACACGGTAGTGCCGGGACTGACACTGTCAAGGCGCTCTCTTACCCGTCCTAGGGAATGTCCCAATCACGATGCCGGCGAACGTCCACATACAATACGTTCATACGCTCAATTTTTGAAGGGAGACTGAAATGACATTTCGGCTGTCGCCCTGGGTGGCGCTGCTTCCGTTTCTTATTGTGCAGGCGTCGGGCTGCGTCACCAACCCCTACACCAAGCGCTGGCAATTACTGATGGTGCCGCAGTCCTACGAGGCGAACTTGGGCACGCAGGCCTATCAGGACGTCCTCCACGACCCCAAAGTCAAACTGTCCCAAAATCCGACCGAAGTGGCGCCGGTCGAACGGGTCGCGGCCAGAATTATCGAGGCGGCTAAACGGTCGAAATATGCAGAGGCGGCGAACGAGTTTAAATGGGAAGTCACCGTGATCAAGGACGACGGCACCATGAACGCCTTCGCCCTCCCCGGCGGCAAGATCGCGGTGTACACGGGAATTTTTCCCGTTGCCGACAATGAGTCGGGGCTTGGGGCGATCGTGGGACACGAAGTGGTTCACGCACTGGCCCGGCATGGCTCCGAACGGATGAGTCAGGGCATCCTCGCGCAGATCGGTCTCGTCGGGGCCTCGATCGCCATGCAAACGCAAGGGTTCAGCCCGTTGACGAGCCAGGCGACGATGTCCGCTCTGGGGGTTGGGACGCAAGTCGGGGTGCTTCTTCCCTTCAGCCGGGCTCACGAATCGGAGGCGGATTACATCGGTCTGCTTCTTGCCGCGGACGCCGGCTACGATCCTCACGAAGCAGTCCGCGTCTGGGAAAGGATGCAGCAATCCGGAGGTCAGCAGCCCCACGAGTTTCTTTCCACCCATCCGGGGCACGAAACCCGGATCAAGCGGTTGACCGACCACATGCCGGAAGCCCTCGCGCATTACGAACAGGCCAATAAAGCTCCGGTCGCGCAGCTCCCGCCGATCGGGGCGGCTTCAGGAAGTCCAATGGCCCATCGAGAGTGAGTGAACATAGTGTGGAAAAATTCCATGGCGGTGTGGAAATTCTCCAGTGTGACCGCTTCCTCTCCTTTGGCCATCGCAATCGGTCGGCCATCTAACCCATTGTTTTGCCGAATATCGCAACCGCCTCTCTCGTGGCGTCTTTGGGCACGGTCTCTGCTCAGAACGTCAGGTGATGCACGGTCATGCTTCTGTCCTACTGATCGACGATAGCCCCGGAGAGCAGGAACTTTTCCGCCAGGCGCTCTTGCGCACCGGCCTCAACGTGGTGCTGTATCCGTACCAGGACGCCGACGCTGCGCTGCATTTTCTGACGCACCGACAGGAACTGCCTTCCTTGGTCCTCCTCGATTGGCATCTCTCCCATGAACGGGGGGACGTCTTCCTGAAGCGTCTCCGCAGAGAACCGCGGTTCATGACCATCCCAGTCGTGGCCTTTACCACCTCGGACCATGTCGTCGACCGTTCGGCCGCCTATTCCAACGGAGTGAACGGCTATGTGGTGAAGCCCGATACCTTCGAAGACCTGGTGCGGTGCGTCGGAGACATCTGCCGCTATTGGCTGACGAGAAATCGAACGCCTTATTGGATCGAAACCACATGCTGACCAGGGCCGCCCTGAAAAATCCTTACGCGGTGTTCGCCCTGTGCATGATTGCGC
>JBKPKC010000354.1:0-4959 GCA_046765595.1 Nitrospirota bacterium | reverse complement strand
ATCAACTCCGCTCAACCCCTCCTATCGGAAGAGGACGTACAGCGGTTAAAGGATCTGAACGTCGCTGTGTTCTATATTGCAGGCACCGAGCTCGCCATCGAAGTCGCCGGCACTGAATTGTCAACGAATATGGCCATGATCGGGTCGGTGTCGGGGATCACGAAATGCGTCACGATGGACGCCCTCGATGGCGCCTTACAAGAGCGGTTCGGGAAGAAGTTCGTCGCATCGGGCGGTACGGCTTCCCTCGACGAGGCCATCAAGAAAAAGTTTGCGAAGAAAGAAATGCTGTTAGCGAAGAATCTGGCGACCGTGAAGCGGGCCTACGAGATCGCCAGTGAGTGGGCCGAAAAGAACAAGGTTGAGCTGCAGGTCGGCAATCCGGCCGTCGCCGCGTAAGAAAAGGAACCAACTTGAATGTATAACGTCGCGCAAGTCATCGATGACAAATGTACGGCCAAGAAAGGCTGTCGACTCTGCATTATGTATTGCCCCGAGGCGAACTGCCTGGATTTGAATTCCGGCAAGATGGTGGCGGAGGTCAACATTGACCGTTGCAAAGGCTGTGAACTGTGTGTGGTTGTCTGTAATGCGGCGAAACACGAAGCCATCGTCATGCAAGCGGTCAGCGCAACCGGACAGCTGATGTCGAAAAAGGGAGAATCGGCGGCCCTCGGACAAGCCTACCAAGGTTAACCGGCTCGCATCTACTGCAAAAAGCCCCATGGCGTTCGCGCTATGGGGTTTTTTGTTGGTCGCTCAAGAGGTCACTCATGGCAAGCGAAGACAACGTCATTGACGAGCTGTTAAAGGAGATCACAGGCCTTATTACGGCGTATCCAAAGGCCATCGAACGCCGCGCCGCCATGATTCAGGCTACCGGGAAAGACCCGGAGTTGGTCGAAAAACTGGTGAAGGCGGCTGATACGATGCGCGACAGCGGCAATCTGTACCTCACCTGGGCCAAGCATTATGCGGCTCTCGCGGAGGGAAACACCGACGCCTCGTCGGATGAAGATGAAACCGAGGACTTCGACGTTTAAAAAAGCGTTCCCCCGGCCTCCCGCATTTGCTACAATGCGACCTCTTCCAGTTGACCCCTCGTTCCCCGGTAGCTCAGTTGGTAGAGCAGCCGGCTGTTAACCGGCTGGTCGCAGGTTCGAGTCCTGCCCGGGGAGCCACACTTTCCCCCTTCCCCACAAAGTGATATGAAAGACGTGCCACCCGGATGTTCGACGCTGCGTACCAACGTCTCGATTGCCGGACGCTGAAGGAAATGCGTTGAATACAGTTCTCCGACTGCCGGACCTCCTGTTAGCGATTACCTTGTTGCTCGGGATCAGCGCCATCGTGATTCCGTTGGCTCGTCGGCTCGGCATTGGGCCGGAGCTGGGACTGCTGTTGTCCGGAGTCATCCTAGGCTCCTCCCACTTTCTCGCCCCTGCCCAGATTGACCGTTTACGGGAACTTTCTGAACTCGGCGTAGTTTTTTTCCTGTTCATGATCGGTCTTGAGCTCGACCTTGGGCAGGCATGGCTGTTGCGGCGCTACGCTTTTCTCTTGGGAACGCTGCAGGTCCTCGCGACAGGGGTGGCTCTCATGTTGTATTGGCAACTATTTACCCCCTCGTGGTCGCTGGCGCTGCTGATCGGACTAGTGTTAGCCAATTCCTCAACAGCGCTCGTCTTTCAAATTTTGGAACGGAAGAAGGAACTCAGTCAGGAACATGGGCGGGCGGCATTTGCCGTACTCTTGTTCCAGGACCTTACCGTGGTCCCGCTCATCGCTCTTGTTCCGGTCTTGGCAGGGACCGGCTCCGCGGATTATTCGTGGTGGAATCTCCTTCCCGCCGTCACGGCCATGGCTCTTCTCTTTGTCCTGGGGCGGTACCTGTGCCCCTGGTTGTTCGATCTGGCCACCGCAAGAGGCATGACCGAAACGTTCACGGCGGTGCTCTTCGTCGCCGTGCTTGGCAGCGCCTGGGCAGCCTATCACGTCGGCCTTTCGATGGCCTTGGGCGCCTTTATCATGGGCGTTGCGCTCTCCGGCACGAACCACAGACAACGGCTCAGGGAGGAAGTCCTGCCGTTCAAGAATCTCTTGCTGGGACTATTCTTCGTATCCGTCGGCCTCAGTATCGACGTCGGCGTGCTCACCGACCACGCGGCGAAAATCCTGATGCATGTCGTGGTAATTGTTGTGGTCAAGGCGGCGGTGCTCTATGTCGCCGCCCGGGCCATCAGTATGGATCACGCTCCTGCGGCGCGCCTGTCATTCCTGCTCGCCCAGGCCGGAGAATTCGGCTTTGTCATCTTAGGGACATTGCTCGCCACAGGCGTGGTCACTCACGTGCAGTTCGCGAACGGCATCATGGTGATCGCCTTGACGACCATCATGACGTCATGGCTCGACATGCTCGGCGTCGCCTTCAGCAGGCTGAACCGGCCGGCGATGCCGAGCCCCAAGATTACAACCTCCTGAGGACTGATGACTCTGTCGCGCGCCGAGACACTTCGTTCCCGCATTCCTACGGTCCATCAGGGAGACGTGTCTTCCTTTCCGGCATTCGTCCCGGCGAGATTGCTGCACAATCGTCATCTCATGACCTTGGCGCCGCGCTATTGGTACCGGGGAGCACTCCTCGCCGGGATTCCATGCGAACGCCGCCTGTTTCGCACCGCCCCGGATACTCAACTGGTCGGATTTTGCCATTGGCAAAAAACCCGCCAGGCTGCCCAGACCGTGGTCGTATTGCATGGATTAGAAGGGTGCTGCGATTCTCATTACATGCATGGGATCGCCGCTAAAGCGTACGCGGCCGGCCTCAATGTCGTCAGGATGAACCAACGGACGTGCGGAGGCACTGAATCTCTTTCGCCGTCGCTCTACAACAGCGGCCTCAGCGCCGATTATCGCACCGTGGTAGGTGAACTGGCCCGGACGGATGCCTTAACCCGGATCTGGCTGATCGGCTATTCGATGGGTGGAAATCTTCTCCTCAAGGCGGCGGGCGAAATGGGCCGTGACGAGCCAGCCTTGGCCGGCACGGTGGTCGTCTGTCCGAATATCGATCCGACCCATTGCGTAATGGAGTTGGAGCGGCCGGCCAACTGGATCTATCACCGGCACTTTCTGAGCCAGCTCAAGGCGCGTCTCCGACGCAAGGCGGCCCTCCTGCCGGAGAAATGGGATGTAACGGGCTTACAGACAATCACCCGCATCAGCGAATTTGACGACCGCTATACGGCCCCTGACGGCGGCTATCGGGATGCCGCCGACTATTACGATCGTTCCGGAGCACGTCATGTGCTCGATCGCATCGCCGTGCCGACCACGATCATCACATCGCAGGACGATCCGTTCATCCCCTACTCGATGTTCCTCACGCCGGTCATCGAACAGAATCCCTGTATCCGCCTCATTGCGCCCGCCCACGGGGGCCATTGCGGATTTTTTCAGATGAGAAGGGCCGATGAAGACCGGTATTGGGTCGAGAACCGGATCATCGAAGTTGTGAAAGGTGTGTGGTAGATGAGTCGGTTGCCTCCTGGGAGGCAACCGGTGGAAGAACTAGGCGGCCTTCCTCAGCCGACGGCCGTCCATCGATGCGAGTTGAGGCGCGCACTTGAGGACCCACGTCACAATCAGCCACGTGCAGCAGGCGATGAGGCCGACGACGAAAGTCCAGTTGTACATCTCCTTCCCGGATTTTCCTAAGAACGGTTCACAGGCATACAGCAGTACTTCGTAGGCAAATCCCACGATCATGAGCGTCGTGACGGGCAGGATCAACGCCCGATAGGGAGCGAGCCACTTCCAATCATCCGGCGGGTCATTGGATAATTCCCGCGCGCCAAACCAACCGAGCACAATCGCGCCTCCATAGCCGATAAACTGGACCAGATCAGCGGCGTGCAGTTTTCCGACCATGGCTTCCCGAAAGAGCGACAAATGCCCTAGAACGACGGCGCACCCCACCGCCAGAATCATGGCGACGCCATATTCCATCATCCATTTCCGTGCTTTCATGCCGGACCTCCTCTCAACCTTTCAAGACCTAAAGTTGAGCCCAGCATTAAGCATAGCACCGGCTGATTTACACTAAATTGATCAATGGGTTAGTGGTTCAGCAGTTCGCGAGATAGGAACGGACTTCCTGAACATAGGTTTTGAACGGATCGGCCATCGGAAATGCGTCCTGACCGCGCACCTGGAAAATCGACCAGTTGATGACATACGGGGGGAAAAAACGCTCATCGTGCTTGGTCTGGTCAGATGCCTGCGGCGGGCCGCATGCCAGCAAGTGTTTGACGAGTTCTCCCCGTCCGAAGGCTCGTGTGTTGCGTGGAGGATGCTCAGTCGCCAAGTCGACGGCCTTTTCTGTCGTGAGCCGAGGCACACGGCCTTCGCCCACGAGGCCGTAATAGAGGCCCTTATCCGGATGGAGATTGTGGTACTCCAGGTCGAGATTCTTCAACATCGGATCGTGCCACTCGAGTCCCTCCGCCTCACGGAACGTCTCGAGGAGCCAGAGCTTGGACGCCCAGTCCACACGCCCGACCAGCTGTCGGTAGTCGCCGCGCAAATCTGCCAGTACTCGCTCCCACTCGGTAAGCACCCAATCGGTTTCTTCGTCCTGCCCCCGGCAATGCGCCTGCGCAGCGGCCAGAAATTGCTCCTGTACATCGACCGCCGAGAGATGCTGACCGGACTGCAGCTTCACCATCCATTGACGCTCCTGATCCTGTGAAATCTCCTGCAGCGTTTCGACCGGCTCATCGAGGTCTAAATCACGAGGCGCATGGCCTTCTTCAATGAGTTGCAGCACCAGGCCGGTGGTCCCAAGCTTCAGCGCCGTAGCATATTCGGCCATGTTTGAGTCGCCCAGCAGCAGATGGATGCGGCGATATTGATTCGGGTCCGCCAGCGGCTCATCCCTCGTGTTAATGATCGCTCTGT
>JBKPKC010000353.1:0-6965 GCA_046765595.1 Nitrospirota bacterium | reverse complement strand
TCTCAAAGGAGGGGTTTGATGGTAATCAGTCACGAGCGATACCTGGGGCGGGCGGGAGCGCTGGTCATCGCCATGGCAGCCGTGCTATCCGGATGTGATTACTGGCCGCCGGCGTTGCAGACGCAGATCGAGCAGCTTCGATCGGAGCTGCAAACCGTGACCATGGAAAAGGCCCAGCTGCAGACGCAGATGGCCACGCTGACGAAGACGAAGGACGATTTGCAAGCGCAAGTCGATGATCTCGTCCGTACGAATCGCGACAAAAGCACGCTGATCGCGAGTCTGCAGAGCAGTGTCACCTCGCTACAGGAGCGTGTGGCGAAATCCTCGAAGCCAGTGACCGCAAAGGCGGCGCCTGCCAAAGCGACGGCGAGCAAACCCCCGGCGAAGCCGGCGGTAAAGACCGCCCAGAAAGCGCCGCTGAAGAAGAAGACGCTCACAAGATCGACGGCCGTCCACTAGCCGGCCAGCCGCGACCTACCTCATTCCTTGTTCGACGGCTTGCTGGTCGACGAGCTGGCAGCCGGCGGTGTGCTGCTTGAGGTGTTTGTCGTCGAGGCGGCGGGCGGACTCGCCGGCGAAGATGCCGGGGGGGAGGTTGAGCCGGCCGATGTCTCTTTCTTCTCGCCGGCCGCAGCCGGGGCCTTGTCGCCTTCCGAGGGCGGTTTCAGCTTGTTGGAATAATCGGTCACATACCAGCCGCTCCCCTTGAACATGATGCCCGGTGACGAAATCAGCCGGCGCAGGGATTTTCCGCAGCGTTCGCAAGTGCTCAACGGGGCGTCCTTGATGCTTTGTTTCACTTCGACGCGATGCCCACAACTGTCGCACTGATACTCATAAATCGGCACAGGTCGCTCCTCCTCCGATGTGACGGTGATCGATTCTTCCGCGCCTCCAGCCCTTCATGGCCGCGGCGCGAGCTTTTCCAACGCGATCCGTAACCGTTTGAGGCCGTTCGTAATCGTGTCCATGCTGGTGGCGTACGACAGACGGATATGGTCCTCACTGCCGAACGGTTCGCCGGGCACCACCGCGATATGCGCGTCGTTCAGCAAGTACGTCGCCAGTTCGGTGGGCGAGGTCACGTCGCCGGTGGGACCGCGTCTTCCGAGCACACCCCGAATGTTAGGAAACGCATAAAAGGCGCCGCCCGGCATCGTGCATGATACCCCGGGAATGGCATTGAGTCCCTCCACGATCGCGCGTCGCCGCCGATCGAATTCGGCCACCATCTGTTTCGTGAATGGCTCGCCGAACCGCAGCGCTGCCACGGCCGCTTTTTGAGAAATCGAGCAGGGGTTCGACGTGCTCTGGCTTTGAATATTGCCCATCGCGGTGATGAGCTCCTTGGGGCCTGCGGCGTAGCCGATCCGCCAGCCGGTCATTGCGTAAGCCTTCGAGACGCCGTTGATGACCACGGTCCGGGCGGCGATGTCCGATCCCAGCGAGGCGATGCTCACATGGCGGGCGCCCTCGTAAAGCACCTTCTCATAGATCTCATCGGAGATCACGACGAGATCATGGCGCAGGGCGATGGCGGCGATGCGTTCCAGCATCGCGCGTCCGTACGTGGCGCCGGTGGGGTTGCAGGGGCTGTTAATGAGGAGTGCTTTGGTCCTGGCGGTGATGCGCCGCTCGAGTTCCACGGGGTCGATGCCATAGCCGTCGGATTCCTTCGTCGGCAGCAGCACCGGCGTGGCATCGTTCAACAGGGCCTGGTCCGAGTAGGAAACCCAATAGGGAGTCGGGATGACGAGTTCGTCGCCTTCCTCGAGTAGCGCTTCGGCCAGATTATACAGCGAGTGCTTGGCCCCGCACGATACGAGAATCTGCGATTTCTCGTAGTGGAGACCCTGCTCGGTCTTCAATTTGTCGGCAATGGCGTCGCGCAGTTCGTCGATGCCCGAGGAAGGCGTGTATTTCGTGAATCCGGCCCGAATCGCGGTTTCGGCCGCGGCTTTCACCGGTTCGGGGGTGTCAAAATCCGGTTCGCCCGTCGAGAAATCGATCACATCGATGCCTTGCGCCGCCATGGCTTTCGCCGTCGCGGCCATGGCCAGGGTCGGCGATGGCGCAATGCGGTGCGCGCGGGCGGCGAGCTTCATGATTTGGCGCTGCTGATCCGGGCCTGAAGGCGGCGCGCGACTTCCGGGTGGAGGTACTCGGTCAACGAGCCGCCGTGATGCGCCACGTCCTTAATAATGGTCGACGACAGATACGAGTATTCCTCGCTCGGCATGAGGAATACCGTCTCCACCCGTTTCGCCAGCTTGCGATTGATGAGGGCCATTTGAAATTCGTGCTCGAAATCGGAGATGGCGCGGAGGCCGCGAATGATGGCGTGGGCGCCCGATCGCTGCACGTGATCGACCAGCAGTCCGTCGAACGTCACCACTTCGACCTGGCCGATATCTTTGAGCACCAACTGCACCATTTCCAGCCGCTCGGCCAGATTGAAGAGCGGATGTTTCGTCGGGTTCGGCGCGACGGCCACCATCACTTTATCAAAGACGCGCAGGCTGCGGGTAATGATGTCCGTATGGCCGTGTGTAATCGGATCGAAGGTGCCCGGATAAATGCCGATTTTCATGGGACCGACCTGTCCGGCGCCGGTCCGTACACGAGCAGGGCGGTGTCGCCATACTCATAACGACGACTCAATCGCGCGTGATCGGTTGCGGTCGGCGCTTCGACCCGCGCGTGTTGTTCAATCACCAGGACCGCGTCGGCGGCCACAAGTCCGCGGGCCCAACTGTCAAGCACAAGTCCGATGGCGGCCTGATCAGCGTAGGGCGGATCGGCAAAGACGACATCGTAGGGGCCGTCAGGTGCCTGCGGTTGTCGAAGAAAGCTCTCCGTCGAGTCCAGGCAGAGCTCCGCTTGATCGAGCAAGCGACAGGCTGTGAGGTTCTTTCGCATGAGCTGCACCGCTTTGGGATCCGATTCCACGAACGTCGCCAGACTCGCTCCGCGACTCAACGCTTCGATGCCGACCGCTCCCGTGCCCGCGTACAGATCCAGAAAGCGACACCCGGGAATGCGGGCCCCGAGGATTGAAAACAGGGCCTCACGGACTTTGTCGGAGGTGGGCCGCAACGAGATCCCCCGGGGTCCGGTTAAGCGCCGACCTCGGTGGGAACCCGCGATGACTCGCATACGAGTGTGGGTAGCGGAATAGCTTGTTCGACCCGCCGTTCGCGTTCCGTTCACGAGATGCATGGACGACAGGCGGTTCAGAAGCATCCGACTCTAACACAGCGTTTTTGAAGGGGTCAAGGTCGCGGGCGGTGTTCAAGCGGGATGCGATCGGGTACCTAATAGCGTGGTCGCCACGACATTACTGCTATTTTGACGCTGCACGTGAGGCTGACTATAATTCTGCACGATGAGGATGTGAATGGACACGGGAGGCGTGGGAGAAGAGAGCGGCGGCAGTGTCATCGCCAATGCCCGCGCGCATGAACGAGTGCGCGGGCTAACGTGTCGCCGTTTGCGCTTGTGCGGACGGCACCGGCTGGGCGTCACGCGCTGCAAGACTTTTGCGCCGGTTGTTGGAAATCGTGCGATCGATGATGGCGCCGCAGTTGATGCATTTCCATGCGTAGAAGATCAGAAAGAAGTCTGAGAACCGCTCGAGCATCATGAGCCCTTTGCACTTCGGACATTCCATCGGGTCCTCCCTGGTTGCGGTGCGCAGCTGGGGCGAAGCAAAGCAAAAGCCGAACCAATTTTTGTCGATACGTAATTTCAACACCTTAGGCGATACGTATTTGTTACCAGAGGGTCTTAAGGGGGCGGTTCTTTAGTACAAAAACGTTCAACGTGTCATATTTTTGTTCAAGGAGATGCGCGGTGGGGCGAAAAACGGTCCGCCACGGCATTGCCCATTGGCCGGCGATGGAACGACCGCGCGAGCGGCTGTTGGCGCAGGGTGCCGCTGCGCTCACCGATGCGCAGCTCCTGGCGATTCTCCTCCGCGTCGGCCGCCAGCGTTCGTCGGCGGTGCAGGTCAGTATGGAAGTGCTGGATCGACTGGGCGGTGTCGCCGGCCTGGCCCGGTGTGGCATCGAAGAACTCTGCGCAGTGGACGGCGTCGGTGAAGCCAAGGCGGCGCAGGTCAAAGCGGCGCTGGAACTGGGCAAGCGGTCGCTGGCCTTGCCCTTGTCCAAAGGTACGCGCATTTCATCCAGCCGCGATTTGTTTGAGCATTACCATCCCGCGCTACGGCAGCTCCGGCACGAGATTTTTAAAGTCGTGTTGCTGGATGCCAAACATGCGATCCTGCGCGACGTTACGGTGTCGGAAGGCACCTTGACCCTGAGCATCGTGCATCCGCGGGAAGTCTTCACGATGGCCGTCAAGGAATCTGCGGCGGCGGTCATTTTTCTCCACAATCATCCGAGCGGCGATCCCACGCCGAGCCAGGAAGACCACGTGCTGACCTCGCGTTTGGTGTCGGCAGGGGAAGTGCTGGGCATTCGAGTGCTGGATCATCTCGTCGTCGGCGACGGACGGTATGTGAGTTTCGCCGACCAGGGCTGGTTGACGCATCACGCGTAACGCAAAGGAGCAGGCGACCATGTAACCACTATCATGTGCGGGAGTGCAGATGCTCTTTCGCACGACAAGGAGGGTCCCATGAACGAGCCTGGTGCGAGGTCTCTCAGAAATGTGGCTGTCATCGCCAATCGGGGGGCGGGCAAGACGTCAGTGGCCGAAGCGATCCTCTTGACCACCGGCGGCATACCGGCCCTCGGTTCCGTGCTGCACGGCACGACGGTCTCGGATTTTGAGCCGGAAGAAATTCAGCATCGCAGCTCCGTCAGCACGAGTCTCCTGCGCTGTTCCTGGAATCAGACCACCATCAATCTGCTCGATACCCCGGGGGCCCTCAGTTTGCTGGGGGAAGCGATCGCGGCCCTGCAGGCCGTGGATGCCGTCATCGTGGTGCTCAGTCCGGCAAACGGCATCCGCAGCGAACTGATCCGGCTGTGGACGCATGTCAGATCGCTCCGTCTACCGTGCCTCATCTTCGTCAACGAACTCGAGAAGGAATCAGGCTCGATGGAGGAGCTGCTGGCGGCCTGTCATCGGGATCTGGAGATCACGCCGTTACCGATGTCCTCCGTGCTCAAAGACGGAAGCCAGTGGCTTGGCGTCGCCGATTTTGTCAGCCAGACCGCGATTCACTCACGAGCCGATACGCCGAAATGGCAATCCCAACCGCTGCCCGCCGACGCCGCTGCCGTCACGACCGATGCTCGCAAGCGGATCCAAGAGGCCGCCGCCGAATGCGACGATCAGTTGCTGGAAATGTATCTCTCGGGCGGCGAGTTGTCGCAGGAGGACGTGCGTCGCGGCCTTCGAGCGGGAATCCAGGCGGGGAGCGTCATCCCGTTGTATGCCGGGTCCGCCGTCAAGAACATCGGCCTGATCCCGCTGTTGAATGCCATTGTGGACCTGCTGCCCTCGCCGAGCGAGCGCGCGAAGAGCCGGCCGCTCATGGGCCAGGATCTACACGGCCAGGAGGCGACGCGCGCCGCCACGACCGAGGCGCCGTTTTCGGGCGTCATCTTTAAAACCATCATCGACCCTTTTGTCGGGCGGCTGTCCTATGTACGGATCGCGTCCGGCTCCTTGCAGGCCGATTCGCTGGTCTACAATGCCGCGCGACGGATCAAGGAAAAAAGCGGCCATCTCTACCAGTTGTGCGGCAAGAAGCATACGGCCGTCGGCGTCGCGGCCGCAGGCGACATCGTTGCCATCGGGAAGCTCAAGGATACGCAGACGGGCGACACGCTCTGCGACGAGTCGCAGGCTATCGTGTATGCCTGGCCGTCCTTGCCGAAGCCGGTGCTCTCCTTCGCGATCGAACCCAAGTCGAGCGCCGATATCGATAAGGTGAGTCTCGGGCTTCACAAGTTGATCGAGGAGGATCCCACGCTGGGCTTCACACGGAACGCCGACACGAAGGAAATGGTGCTGAGCGGCACCGGCCAGCTGCATCTGGACCTGGCCTTGGAGAAACTTCAGCGCAAGTACGGTGCCGAAGTCGTGATTCATACGCCGAAGATTCCCTACCGGGAGACGATCCGAGCCACGGCGCAAGCGCAGGGCAAATACAAGAAGCAGACCGGCGGCCACGGGCAGTATGGAGACTGCTGGCTGGAATTGTCGCCGTCTCCGCGCGGGGAGGGGTTCGCGTTTACCAATCGAGTCGTGGGCGGCGTGATTCCACGCAATTTCATCCCGGCCGTCGAAAAAGGCGTCGTCGAAGCCATGCAGCACGGCACGCTCGCAGGTTTTCCCGTGGTGGACGTCCGGGTCGCCGTGTACGACGGCTCCTACCATGTCGTCGATTCGTCGGAAATGTCGTTCAAGATTGCCGCGTCGATGGCGTTCAAAAAAGCCATGGAAACGGCGCATCCCGTCTTGCTCGAGCCGATGATGACCGTGGAAGTTGAAGCGCCGGCCGCGTATATCGGCGCCGTCATTGGCGATCTGAATGGCCGTCGCGGGCGCATTCTGCACGTGGAAGCGCGCGGGCACGCTGAGATCGTCAAGGCGCTCGTTCCCTTGAGCGAGATCATGACCTACACGACCACGCTGAATTCGCTGACAGGGGGAGGGGGCAGTTACGTGATGGAGTTGGCGCGCTACGAGGAGGTGCCGCGCGAGGTCGCGTCGAAGATCGTGGAGGAGGCCAAGGTCGGCAAACAAGACGTCGCCGCACATTGACGCCGGCGTCTCGTCTACACGCCGCGTGATTCGCCGTCGATGCGGCGCCGCGCGCGGCGCGGTCCGCCAAGAGGGATCAAGGCTCGCTGGGTTTCAAGACGACGTAGAAGGCCCGGCTTTCACGGAGGACGCGCAGGAGCACGGTGTCGCCGCGTCGGACTTTGGCGATCGCGCTGGTGAAGTCGCCGACCGATCCGACGTCCGCACGGTTGACCTCCTTGATG
>JBKPKC010000352.1:0-2648 GCA_046765595.1 Nitrospirota bacterium | reverse complement strand
TCATTACTCACCTCCTGCGTGAACAGATGCACTACGATGGAGTCGTCCTTACCGACGACCTCGAGATGCATGCGATCGTCGATCATTACGGCCCGGGAGATGCAGCGGTCCGTGCCGTCCTGGCGGGATGCGACATGTTGTTGATTTGCAAAGATCGAGAGCGAGAAATCGCCGCGTTTGAGGCCGTGGAGAAGGCCGTGGCCTCGGGCGCGATCGATACGGCGCGGCTGGATCTGTCCGTGGCTCGGATTCAGCGGGTCAAACAGCGCTATCTCTTCCCCTACCGGCCGGCGGTGATCTCGGACGCAAGATTGATCGCCGGATGCCGCACACACCAGGCGCTGCTCGAGAGCATTCGGCAGGCAAATGTTCGGATCGCAAAAAGCTCGGCGGCAAGGGTCGTCTAGCCGTCAACCGGAAAACTGCGGGTGCATATGGGAGTCAAAAAGGGGGATCTCATCGATGAACGGAAGCGGCATCCCGACTCCTGCGGACTGGTCGTCAAGGTCATGGGCGGAGGCGAGGGGTTTGAGAAAATCATCTGCTGTGACCACGAATTGACCAACGACGATGTCGTTCCCGCTCTGACGATTTCCAAGGGACGCAAACGGGGGGATATGCCGGCGGCCATTGTCCTCGACGAAAAGAGGTTGTATCCGGACTCGTGCGGGCTGCGCGTCATGATCATGGATGGAGGAGCGGGGTTCAAGGAAATCCGATGCTGCGGCCATTCGCTGACGGTCAGTTCAAAACGCGACTTCAGCTATGACCAGATGCGAAGATCGGAGCCGCCGCCGAACGCGCCCGAAGGGAACGCATAGTGGATCTCACGGGGGTGTCCATGCAGGACCGGAAGGAAGTGATGAAGCGCTGGTGCGGCGCGATGGAATGGCTCGACCGGCTCGGGTATCTGACCGCCGGATTCAGTTTGCTCGTGCTTGGCATGCTTCTCTTCGCGCATGCCTGGTACGTCTTCATGACGAAGGCGGGTCATATGGGGATTCTCCCTGCCGGACTGAAGTTGTTAAACGATCTCTTGCTCGTCATCATTTTGCTCGAGTTGTTCCGAACGGTCATCCGGTTTCTGCAGACCGAGGTGCTCGATCTGGAGCCCTATTTGGCCGTCGGGATCATCGCTTGCACGAGACGGGTGCTTACCGCGAGTGCGGAGGTGTCCCACCAGCTCAACATGACGGAGACGCAGTTCTATCAATATCTCATGGACGTTGGCTTGAACGTGACCGTCATCATGGTGCTGGTGGTGGGTGTGTTTCTCGTGCGCAAGCGTCCGGCTCAATCGTTGCCCGTGTCGCCGTAAGCCCGTGTCTTGGATCCGCCAATCCCGCCTTCTTGCCTCCCCCTGCGCGTTGTGGCATCATGCCTCCCCCTGGAGAGTGCATGGCGCAGTTGCTTGAATACGTCGGATGCGTCCATATCTACCTCGGTCCTTACAGGGGAAATCCGATCGCCCTGTATCTGAAGCGATCCGAGGGTTCATGTCAGATCGGGCCCAAGGTCTATCCCTGGAATGGCGTCGTGGGCATCGGCGAGTCGCCGAATAAGGCCGCGGCGGACTTTGAAGAGAAATGGAAGGCCAAGGGACTCTCGGCCGACATGTATTCAGGCCCATCCTGGGAAGGCGGAATCAAGCCGGAAAAGCGCGCTCCGCCGAAGCCGCCTGCTGCTCCTAAGCCGGCTGCCGCTGCGCCGCCCACCAGCCCATCCGGCAGTCAACCACCTCCCGCTGCACCTCCGCCCGCCTCTTCTCCTGCTGCTCAGCCGGCAGGCGAGACCAAATAACCGGTCGAAGCATTCCGCCGAAGGGAACGCTTGATCGCGCCCGGACTCTGCGTGAGATGACAGAAATCGACGGTGTAATGCGTTCAGGCTCGAGAGGGAGGTTCCGGCACTTTCCCTGACAATCTGCTGTGTTTCACACCGTACGCCAGATAGACCACAATGCCGATGATCGTCCACACGGCAAAGCGGATCCATGTCAGCTGGGGAAGTTGCCACATGAGACCCAAGCAGGCCATCGTTCCCAGGATCGGGACAACCGGCATGAATGGTAGCCGAAACGGCCGGGGATAATCCGGCTTGGTGTAGCGCAGCACGATCACCCCGATGCAGACGAGCACGAACGCAAAGAAGGTGCCGATATTCGTCATGTCGGCGGCTTCTCCGATGGGTATGAAGGCCGACATAATGGCGACGGCGATGCCGGTGAGGATCGTGGCACGATGCGGCGTGCCGAAGCGGGGATGGACCTTCGAGAGCCAGGTGCCTAACAGCTGATCCCGCGACATCGCGAAGAACACACGGATCTGGCCGAGCATCATGACGACCAGCACGCTGGTGATGCCGGCCACGGCTCCGATCGCGATGACTGCCGCTCCCCATTTAAATCCGGCCAGCCTCAACGCTTCGGCGACCGGCGCATGAATGTCGATCTGCGATGACGGGATCAATCCGGTCAAGACCGCGGCGACCGCGATGTAGAGAAACGTGCAGAGACTCAAGGAACCGATGATGCCGATAGGGACGTCACGGGTGGGATTCTTGGCCTCTTCGGCGGCAGTCGAGACCGCATCGAACCCGATATAGGCGAAGAAGACGATGGCGGCCGCGGCGCCCACTCCCGCGAATCC
>JBKPKC010000351.1:0-4797 GCA_046765595.1 Nitrospirota bacterium | reverse complement strand
CGTGACGAGTCCTTCAACGAGCTTCCGTATGCTCGAGCGGTCGCCACACGGCTGGGGACCGATCATCACGAGCTCATTTTGGAGCCGAATGTCGTAGAACTGCTCAGTGACCTCGCCTGGGATCTTGATGAACCGTTCGGGGACGCCTCCGCGATTCCCACGTACATGGTTTCAAAAATGGCGGCGCAGCATGTGAAGGTGGTGCTCTCCGGCGATGGAGGTGACGAATTGTTCGGCGGCTATACCGAATATCTCGTCGAATCTCGTGAGCGCTGCGCGCGTTTTCTTCCCACGGCCGCTCGACGGATGCTCGGGATGATTTCCGGCGTCATGCCGGAGGGTGCCAGGGGAAAGAACTGGCTGCATCATTTTTCGCTCTCCGACGCCGAACGGTACCTCGATGCCAACACGATGTTCAAGCGGGCCGACCGGCGCCGCCTGCTCACGAAAGGGGTGCTCGCTGGTCTGACGGACTGCGGGACCGAAGCATCACGTCTGGAACGCCTGACAAAAGGGGCGGGGCATTGGTTGTCCACTCTGCAAGCCCTGGACCTCGACCATTACCTCCCCCTCGACATTCTCACGAAAGTCGATCGCATGAGCATGGCCCATTCCCTGGAGGCGCGGGTGCCGTTGTTAGATCATACCTTTGTCGAGTTCGCCGCGAGTATTCCGGCCGAGTGGAAACTGCGTCATGGGAGGACCAAACACATTTTCATCAAGGCGTTACGCAGATGGCTGCCCGATGAGATTCTGGACCGACCGAAACAAGGCTTCGCCGTGCCGCTCGACGGGTGGTTTCGCGGCCCGCTGCGTCCCCTGTACCGGGAGATTCTCTTGTCCGACACCTGCCGCAAACGTGGAATTTTCGATGAGCAATTTCTCCGTCTCTTGTTCACCCGCCAGGAACGGGGGCGCCAATTGGACCCCCACATCTGGACGCTGATGTCCTTCGAATTGTGGTGCCGCACCTTCCTGGACGGGCGGAGCGCCCCCTGCATTCGCCCGGCAGTACGTTCGAGCGTGGTTGGCGGCAAGTCCGTCGAGCGCCGGCCGCTCGCCGCCCGGCCGTAGGCTGAAGTCGGTCGGTTCACGGAAGCATGAGCATGAGTCACCGCCCTCTGAAAATCGCCATGGTCGCGCCGAGTCTCGGCACCCGCACCGACCAAGCCGTGCAGGCCAAGGTGCTTGCCGATTGTCTGCGGGCTGGAGGCTATGAAGTACAGGTCGTGCCGATCAACCCGCCGTTCCCTCGCGGAGCAGGGTGGATCAAGCGGTTGCGCTACATCAGGGCGGTCGCCAACGAGGGGCTGTATTTGCCAACGTTGCGCAAACTGCGATCGGCCGACGTCGTGCACATTGCCTCCGCGTCCTACTGGTCGTTTCTCTTGGCCCCGCTTCCCGCAATCGTCGCGGCGCGCAGATGGGGGAAGCCGATTCTGCTGAACTATCACAGCGGAGAAGCCGACGATCATCTGACCCATTGGGGTTCTCTTGTGCATCCCTGGTTGAAAATGGTCGACAAGATCGTCGTTCCCTCGACGTTTCTCCAGGACGTGTTCGCCCGGCATGGATATCAGGCGGAGGTCATTCACAACGTCATAGATACCGGCCAGGACCGGTATCGCGAGCGTCTGCCGCTCTTACCGGAGTTCCTCTCCGTCAGAGACTTCAAACCGCACTGCGGGGTCGAATATACGCTCGTGGCCTTTGCGATGATTCAGACCGTGTTTCCCACGGCGTCCCTCACCATGGCCGGCCAGGGCCCTCAGGAAGCGGAACTCAAACACCTTGCGCAAGCGCTCGCTCTCCGGAACGTGCGCTTCGTCGGCTCAGTGGATCCGGTGTCCATGGTCGCGTTATACGACGCCCATTCGATATTGTTGAACTCTTCGTTCGTTGACAACCAGCCGCTGTCGGTAGTGGAAGCGATGGCTTCGGGGATGCCGGTGGTCAGCACCGGAGTCGGCGACATTCCCAATATGATCGAAGACGGGGAATCGGGCACACTGGTTCCGGTCGGTGATCCGTCCGCCATGGCCAAGGCGGGAACGTTGTTGCTCGAACAACCCGACCGCGCAGCGCTCATGGCACAGCGAGCGAAGGAATCACTCATGCGATACGATTGGTCGAACGTCGGGCCTGCCTGGGCCAAGATGTATCGGCGCCTTGCATCCGTGTCATCAACGAGGGAGGCCGCCTAACGATGTGCGCCATTGCCGGTATCGTGAAATTCGACGGGCGTGAGCGGGCTGAACGGTCTCGCCTGGTACGGATGGCCGATGTTCAGCAGCATCGCGGTCCGGACGGGGCGGGGCTGTGGCTGGACGGCTCCGTAGGGCTTGCGCATCGACGGCTGGCGATCATCGACGTTGCCGGCGGCCATCAACCGATGACGAACGAGGACGACAGCGTCTGGATCGTCTTCAACGGGGAGATCTACAACCATGCGGCGCTGCGCCGAGAAATGCAGCGAGCCGGTCACCGCTACCGGACGAAGAGCGATACCGAGACGATTCTCCATCTCTACGAATCGTATGGCGCAGCCTGCGTAGACCGGCTGCAGGGAATGTTTGCCTTTGGCATCTGGGACCGGCGACAGCGCCGACTCCTTTTGGTCCGCGACCGCCTCGGCATCAAGCCGCTGTATTACGCATGCAACGACCATGAATTGCTGTTTGCCTCGGAGATCAAAGGGATCGTCGCCTCCGGCGGGCTGAAAGTGGCGTTCAATGAGACAATCCTGCCGGAATATCTGGCAAACCGCTATGTGGCGGGCGAAACGACCTTTTATCGCGACGTGAACAAGCTTCTGCCCGGCCATCTGTTGGAGTGGTCGGCGGAGCAGGGATGCTGCGTGCGCCGGTACTGGCATCCGCCTCAGGACACCGCGGACCAGGGCGTCCCGCTCTCCGAGCAGGCCGCACAGCTTCGGGCCGGACTCCAAGAGGCCGTTCGAAGCCATCTCATGAGTGATGTGCCATTGGGACTCTTTCTTTCGGGAGGCCTCGATTCCAGCGGCCTTGCCGCCCTCATGGCGCCCATGATGTCGCAAAGATTGAAAACGTTTTCCGTGGGTTTTGCCGAGCGCGAAGCCAACGAGCTTCACTATGCAAGGCTCGTGGCCAAGGCCGTAGGCGCGGATCACCATGAAGTGCTGGTCTCCCCCGAACAATTCATGCAGGCGTTGCCGAGACTGATATGGCACGAGGACGAGCCTGTCGCATTTCCGTCGAGCATCCCGCTGTATTTTGTCTCCCGCCTGGCCAGACAACATGTGAAAGTGGTCCTGACCGGAGAAGGCGCCGACGAGTTGTTCCTGGGGTATGACTACCGCTACCGCGTCACGGCGTTGAACGATCGCCTCGGGCGGCTGTATTGGGGCGGCGTCCCCCGATTTCTCAGGCGACGGATCAGCGGCTCGTTGTCGCGGCTGCCATGGCGGGTCCAACGCTATGCCTCCCGAACGGCCTTGGCCTATGAACCTGGTCCCCGCGGGCTGTTTTTCGAGAATTTTTCCGTGTTTTCCGAACCCTTCCGGCAGGCGCTGCTGAGGGAACGGCCTGCGTCGACTGCTCGCGACGTCTACGCCGAAGGGCTGCGCTACTGGCAGGAACATCGCGGCACCTGGCTCGAACGGATGAGTTACGCAGATGTCGGCACGCATCTCGTGGAACTGCTCATGAAGCAGGATCAAATGAGCATGGCCGCATCGCTCGAAAGCCGCGTGCCGTACTTGGACCATGTGCTTGTCGAACAGGTCATGCAAATCCCTGGCGATCAACGGATGAAGCGATGGCAGACCAAGGTCATTCTTCGCGAGGCCCTACGCACTCTCGTACCGCCCGCCATCATGAGCCGATCGAAAATGGGGTTTCCCGTGCCGGTGGGGAGCTGGCTCCGAGGGGCGTTTCGCACAATGGTTGATGAGTATGTCCTGAGTCCGCGGGTATTTGATCGTTGCCTATTTCGTCCGGACACGGTGCGCCGGATCGCCGAGGAGCACATGTCCGGCAGCCGGAACCACACCGATCGCCTCTGGCTCTTGATCAACCTCGAAATGTGGCAACGAATGGCGATTGAAGGCGAGGAGCCTGAGCGCCTCGAAGAGCACATGGAATCTGAGGGTGTGGCGGTCTGATGGTATGGGTGGTGGCGCAACCTCGGGTGGGCGGTTCGTACAACCCGACAATGGAAAAGGTGCTTGATGACCGGATTTGAAACAATCGGAAACGCCACCGTGACGGTGATCGACGATGATCGTCCCGTGCTCACGACCGATCCCTGGATTGCAGGCGAGCCGTATTTCGGGAGCTGGACCGCCCCCTTCGAGATTCCATCGGGGCAGCTCGAGCATATTCTCGACGCGGAGTATATGTGGCTGTCGCACGGGCATCCTGACCATGTCCACCTGGCCTCTCTCGAGAAGCTGACGGGCAAACAGGTTCTCTTGCCGGACCACATCGGTGGAAGGATGGCGCGCGACCTCCGATCGCTGGGCTTTTCAGTGCGCATTCTGCCGGACCGGCAATGGGTTCGCTTGTCGCCTCAGGTCCGGGTCATGTGCATCAGCGACT
The DNA here is from genome assembly GCA_046765595.1 of Nitrospirota bacterium. GTDB lineage: Bacteria > Nitrospirota > Nitrospiria > Nitrospirales > Nitrospiraceae > Nitrospira_C. The sequence goes on along the minus strand of JBKPKC010000351.1, from coordinate 220 downwards.
ATCATCAAGACGCCGTCTTGCTGATCGATGTGGCTGGACACCTCATCGTCAATCTCAACGATGCCGTCGAGCGAGGATGGGGCCGGTTCGTGTGCAACCGAATCAAGGAATACAAGGTGTCCTTCCTGCTGAAGCTGTTCGGATACGGCGACGTCGACATGATCAACATCTTCAGAGAAGACGGCACCCATCTGATGCACGCGCCTCCCACCGCCAACGC
>JBKPKC010000350.1:0-4448 GCA_046765595.1 Nitrospirota bacterium | reverse complement strand
GAATTGCACCAGTCCTTCAGGGCCGGTCTTGGAATGGAGCAGGAAGACGACCTGCAGAGCGAGTTCAGACGGGACGTTCCCAAAGGCGGAGATTAGCAAAACCTCATGTCGGACGTGCACAGACACCGTGCGCGGATTTTTGTTCACCGGGGAGACCTGGCACAGGCGAGAGCGGCATGGGAGGCCGCTGTGGAGGAGGATCGATTAGCGAATGATGTCCAGGAATTGTCGAGTTCGCTCGGCAACCTGGGCAATACCTGTGCGCTGCTTGACGATTTCGCGACTGCCGAACGCTGCTATCGGGAAGTCTTGGACCTTCAACGGATCGAGCAAAATGCCCACGCCATCGCCCATACGCTCGTCAATCTGGGGAACCTCCATATTGGGATCGGTCATCCGGCCAAAGCGCGCCCCTATTATATGGAAGCGTTGGATCTTCTCCGCACATTGAACGACCACCGGGCGCTTGGGATTCTCTACAACAACCTTGCCCTTCAAGAATCTCGCGAACAGTGTTGGAAGGACGCTGTGGACTCGTTCAACCAAGCCCTGACATACCATCGGATGGTTGGAAATGAAGAGGGCTTGGCCGTGACATACAGCCAAATGGGGCAATGCTTTCTTGAGCAAGGTGATCTCGTGAACGCCGAGCGCTGTCTGAACAATGGCTCTGAGCATTACATCAAGCTCGGCGCCGAAGCCGGAGAGGCCGCCGTCCTCCGCCTGTTGGCCGAGGTGTATCGGCGTCGGGGGGACATTCTGTCCGCTATTCGTTGTCTCGAACGGACGGTCATGATCGATACTACGTACAACCTTCCAGAATTACCGCGTGACTCAGAAGAATTGGTCCGTCTCAAAAGCCACGGAACTGCATCTCCGACTAACCAAAAGTAATACCTCCCTTCATACGAACGTAGGGCTTGTGCAAATACCGAGATGATGAGATTGGTGTTCCTACCTTCTGAAAGGTGATTAGGAGCACCTGACTATGCACAACAATTCATCGATCTCTTTTCTTCTCGCGTCGACATTGGTGACCATGCTCGCCGGATTGACCGGTTGTAGCGATGGGGGCGGGTCCAGCGCGCCAGCCACATCCACGCCGCCGTCGACGCCGACAACATCCACGCCGCCGCCAGTCGCTGTTCCGCATTATGCGTATGTAGCTAGCCAGACTGACAATAAAGTCTATGCGTATAAAGTCGACACTGCGACTGGCGCACTCACGGCGAACGGCAACGTTGACGTGACCCCGGCTCTCTCCCCTATCCAAACGGCCTTTGATCCTTTCTATCGCTTCGCTTATGTGGCCAACAGCGGCTCGCACAACCTTTCGGTCTATAGTCTCAACACAACTACAGGGGCACTGACGCAAATCGGCGCACCCGTCCCTGCAGGACTGAACCCCGTTTCTGTCGCTACCGATCCGAGTGGCCGCTTTGTCTATGTGGCGAATCAAAACAGCGGTAACGTGTCGGCTTTCACTGTCGACGCCGCCACGGGCGCCTTGACTCCAATCACCGGGCAACCATTCTCAGCTGGGCCAGAACCCTTCTCGATCGTCGTTCATCCGTCTGGGCAATTCCTGTATGTGTCCAGCGGATCTGCGCCACTTCCGGCGCCTCAGACCTTCGATATCCATGCCTTCAGCATCGATCAGACAACCGGCGCGCTCACTTCGCTCGGAGCTCCCAATCCCATTCCGGCACCGCCCATTCCGGTAGACCTTACGATTCATCCTTCAGGGAAGTTCCTCTATGTGGCAAGCGGGATAAATAGTAGCGCCTCGGCGTTCAGCATCGATACATCCACGGGACAATTGACCTTAGTCAATACGATTCTGACAGGCGGCAGTGCCTCACGGGCCGTCGCGGTCGAACGGACGGGTCGGTTCGCCTATGTCGTCAGCGTCGGTTCCAATGATGTGACGATTTTCAACATTGATTCTAATACCGGTGCTCTGTCCGCAGTTGCCCCACCGGTCACATCCCCTGTGCCTTCGCCTGCGGGTGACGTAGGGGCCCGCTTCCTCGCGGTCGATCCGTCCGGAGGCTTTCTGTACGTGACCTATTTCAACTCACCTGCTGTGTCCGAATACAGCATTAACCCGGCAAACGGCGCACTCACGTATCTCCGTGACGTGCCCACCGGGAATGGCAGCGTTGGGATCACGGTGATCGGTACGCCGTGACACCCGGCAAAAAACTTACAGATTCATAATGCGGTCTTAACACGAATATGCTATTGGCCGCGCACACACCATCTATAATGAGGTGCACCTGATCCGCCACACGCACACATCTTGAAATTCTCGCTGCAATATTTCTTCACTTTCTGGACAGCCAGACAATCTCTGCTACCTTTACAAGCGTCACGATTGGTCACCTCCTGTTGGCTCGCGGGCTCGCCGACAAAGGTTCAACCGGATGCTGAATGACGCGATCGCCGCTTGCCGCTCTTCTGACATTCCTCGCTGTTTTCTTGTTCTCGACGACGTGCCGAGCCGACGAGATCGTTCCTCATCTCACAGTCGGCACACAAGAGATCAGTTTGAGCGCCGGCTATCTAATGCCACATCGCCTCACGGACCAGCACACGACGAAGCAGAGCGGACCCGCATTCATGCCCTCTTGGGCGATGGTGCTGACGGACCCGGTCGGTTGGCGCTGGCTTCGAGGACAACTCATGCTCGGCGCCGAGATTGTCTACATACAGTTTCAGGAGCCGGAACTGACCCATGGCGTCGGGTTCACCCCGAAGATCAAGTGGATGTTCGAAGGAACGGGCCGCCTCAGACCATATGTCGAATTCGCCGGCGGCCCTTTTTATACCGATCTGGGAGGTCAAATTCCCGAAGAATCGGCACGCTTCAATTTCATTCTCACAGCCGGCGGCGGGCTGTCATGGTTTTTCACGTCCCAGTTTTCGTTCAATGTCGGCTACCGATTTCACCATATCTCCAATGCGGGCACGCGTTATCCCAATCTCGGCCTGAACTCGAGTCTCCCATTCGGCGGCTTCTCATTCTACTTCTAGGAGGCATACCGTGAATCCTACCCCCTCTTTCCGCTGCCTCACGATTGGCTGTTGCATCCTGGTCCTGGCCACGATCAGCGGCTGCTCGCGTTGGATTGAGATCACGAATCGTCCGGATGACGGCGATGACCGCGCCGGTCAAGTAATTGCTCGCGACGAGCAAGTGCCGCTGATTCTGGATCGCGTCCGCACGACGAGAAACGGCTCACCCCAAAATTCCTCGTCAGAAACCGAACAACGGGTGCTCAGTTCTCTCGCAGACATCGGCCTGTTCTCGCATCTGGCTTCAGCCAACACGATCAGCGGCGAGACCGGAGAGAAAACCGTGCGTGCCAGGCTTCTATACGATGAGGCCATCGATCCCCATGCCGGCGGCGCCGCTTTGAAGGGCATCCTGATCGGCGCATCAATGTATATCCTGGCACCCTTCATTCCCCTCGACTACGACTATGCCGCCAATCTCACGCTGGACTTGGAGCGTTGGGATGGCCAAGTCAAGCGGTACGAGAGCCAGTCGGCTGGCACGGCCCGCTATCATCTGTTCGGCGCCACGCCGATCATGCTCGAGGAACTGAAGGGCCATGTCACGGAAATGTGCTTGACCGACCTCGCCAGACAGATCGTGAATGATACGACATTTTTCTCCGCCAGCAGCGCGCCCGTGCCGGATCCGGGGATCCGCACGGTGTCGGTCAAGTCACGCTTGCCGCGAAAGACAGCTTCCGCACCTCCAGCTATCCCGGTCGCGGCCCCTGTCCCTGCAGAACCATAGTCCCCGCCTGCGGGCTATTTTCGTCTGGCCCATCGAAAACCACCAATGGTATTATGCCCTCGTCCGGGCACCCGGAGGAGACGCATGGACATCGACGGCTTCCGTCAAATGGTCGCAAAGAACCCGAAGGGATTTCTGGGCCGTTACGGCTTGGGAAACAAAATTCTTCAGGAGGGCGGAAGCCTGGAAGAAGCCGTAGAACATCTCCGGATCGCCGTTCAACTCGATCCCCTGCACGTGGCCTCCCATCTAGCTCTCGGCCGTGCGCTGATCGGCGTGAAACACACGGATGACGCGAAGCGCGTGCTTCAGGCCGGCATCGACGCAGCGGTGTCGGGACGGTCGAACGGCGGACGCGATCTTGTCCCGGAAATGCAGGCGCTCGTGCGTTCACTTGGATGACCGCTGATGGATCTCCACACGGCCAAACAACGCATCGATTCCGCGATCACCCAATACGGACCGAAGGCCGCTCCTGCCATCGATCTCGTGATGAACGAAGTGCGCGCAGACTTGGGCGCCCAGGCGTTCAACGAGCTGGTTGAAGAGTTCGACCTCGAACTGCTCTATAACATTCCTCCGCTGGAATCAGATTACTAGCCTTGCCGACCATTTGGTGCGCCATTTCCGGCCATGGTTT
>JBKPKC010000349.1:0-8776 GCA_046765595.1 Nitrospirota bacterium | reverse complement strand
CCCCACAGGGAGCCGATGGCTTGCTCCTTGACGATCGATAATGTCAACAAATTCAGCGGCAGCAACAAGGTGCTGGCGGCAAAAATAGTATGTGAGACGGAGGTCATTTCCTGTTCCAGGGGCCATGCTGCAAGCGCTTGATCGGCAAAGGTAAGGCTCAAGAGCGAGAGGATCATCCGCGCGTTGGCAAAATACCAGCCGAACACGAGACCGAACGTGAGGGCGAGGTAGGGCAACGCCGCGACAGGACCCTGGCACCAGAGCGGCAGCCCGTGAGGGCGCAGAAAGCCGACGGCGGCAAGGAAGAGCAGTCCACCCGGAAAGACAAACGTAAAAACGGCTCGTAACCCCTGAGACATGCGCCAGCTCACCCGCTCAAAGGAATCTCCCGCAAACTTGCGAGTTTTATACCCATCGGTCCGGCGCGCCTACGTGTTCAGCTTTCGCCGACTTGTCAATCGAATGAGAGGTTTCCGAGGCGCCTATTGGTGGGCTCGCCTTGACCCAATGGCGGCATGGTGCAGGTTTGTGAGGAGAAATGGCGGTTTTTGAACAACGTCCCACGCCCGGACTGCTTCACGACGATCCCCGATCATGACGTCCCGGACATGCGCAGAACGCCTTTGACCGGATCTACGGCCACCGTCACGGTGCCCTCCAGGATCTGCACCAGAAGATCACCGATCAATTCACGGCGCCATCCGCGGAGAAGAGGCAGGTCGAGGGTCTTGTTTTTTTCCTTGGCTTCCACAAGCGCCTGCAGATCGGCGCTCGTGGCCAGAAGCGTAGGAGCGATTTCTGCTTCAGCGGCACGTGCCTTGAGTACCGCCTGAAGGAGCTCGACGAGGCCGATTGATTCCGGCTCTGGTTTCCGGTCGCGCGGCACGTGCGGCCATGCGGATGGGGGGAGTGCGAATGACGCGGTGATTGTGGCGACCAACTGCTCACCATTCCGGTCGATTTCCGACCCATGGAGTCCCCGAAGGCCGCGCAACTCGTCAATGCTGCCCGGAGGATGCCGTGCGAGCTGCAGGAGAACCTCGTCGCGGATCACGCGTCCTCGAGGAACATTGCGCCGGCGCGCTTCCGCTTCACGCCACGCTGCGAGATCTCGCAGCACAGCAGCTTGACGCGGCTTGAGACTGTCCCAGCCTCTGATCCGTTGATAGCGATCAAGCGGGTCCTTGCTTTTTTCGACCACGGCTGATTCCAAGCGTGAGAACTCTTCTCTGACCCACTCGGTCCGTCCGAGCGTATGAAGCCGTCTTTGCAAATATGTATGCAACGGGAGAAGGAACTGCACGTCTTCGGCCGCATAGGCGATTTGATCCATGGACAGGGGACGGGCGCTCCAGTTGGTAAATGTATGGGCTTTGGCGAGCTTGGTGCCGTGAATCCGCTGGACCAGATTGGCATACGCCACCTGAGCGCCGAAGCCCAACATGGCCGCCGCAATTTGCGTATCGAAAAATGGTTTCGGAATTTGTCCCGCGTGCAACGCGAAGAGGTCGAGGTCCTGGCGGCCGGCATGGACGATCTTTTCCACCTGTGGATCGCAGATCAAATCCCAAAACGGAGCGAGAGAACCGCTGGCCTGAACGGCAGGAAAATCGATGACGGCGGCGACGTCTTGCGCGGCGACCTGGATGAGTTCGAGCTTCGGAATGAAGCTGTCTTCGCCGACAAACTCCGTATCCAAGCCGAGTCGCCCGCTTGAACGTAGCTGCTTGCACAGCGACTCGAGGGCGGCGGCGTCGGTAATGTACCGTTCCTGCAAAGGGGTGGTCACTGGATGTTACTCGGCCGGGCTGAACGGCCGATCAGGCGGCCGCATCGGCTCTGTGCTGCTGAGGCTCAAGTACTCTTTGAGAAACTGATAGGCTTCGAGCATGCGTCGTAATTCCGGCTCGGAGCTGCGGTCGCCCTGGTTGGCGTCGGGATGAAGCAGCTTCGCTTTCTGTCGAAAAGCGGCGGTCACATCGGCAAGCGAGCTCCCGAACTCGACTCCCATGATGGCATACGCGTCTACGGCATTGTTCACGCTGCCGGGGCTCTGTGACAGGTCACCCCCGCCCCCGCTGGCGGCCTTGAGCATGTCTGCCAGGCTGACGCGCCGCCGGCGGCGCCTTGGCCGCTCGCGAATCTCGCTGTCCAAATCATCCCAGCGGTCTTCAACGAACTCCAACCTCGACTCAAGCCGCATGGCACCCGACAGGTCGCAGATGTGTTCGAGTTCTTCTTCAATCTGTAAGAGGGACTTGATGATCTCATCGAGTCCCTGCTCGATGCGGAAGTAGCTGTCGACGCGCTCCTCCATCATCGTGTCGACCGCGATTTCCATGCTGTCTTCCGTTTTCATGCGCAGGGAGCCGATCCGCTTGTGCATCCCACTTCTGAACTTCATGTACTTGGCGGCGGAAAAAGGCATCGGCGCCTGCACTCCGGAGATCGCGGCATTGTAGCATAGGCCTTACGCGGCACTGAAGGGCGACAGGAAAAAGATAGCGGCAAAGAGACTGCGCATTCCGTCACCCGGGCGGTCGTTCCTCGGACAATTTCAATCGCCGGCGGGCGGCACCACTGCTATGCGCGGCGGCGGCGACGGCTCGCGCGACTCTCGGGACGACGTCTTTGTCGAAGACGCTGGGAATAATATAGTCTTCGCTCAATGCGGCGCGAGGAATGCTCTCCGCCAATGCCCGAGCGGCGGCGAGTTTCATCGGTTCATTGATCTCGCTGGCCTGCACGTCCAGCGCCCCTCGAAAGATGCCGGGAAAGGCCAATGCATTGTTGATCTGGTTCGGAAAATCCGAGCGGCCGGTGGCAAAAATGCGGCAGTGTGACAGCGCCAGTTCGGGAGAGACCTCAGGATCCGGGTTGGCCATCGCGAAGACGATGCGGTCAGCGGCCATGAGATCCAAATCGTCCGCGGTCAGCAAATTTCCCACGGAAAGCCCGATGAAGACATCGGCATTTTTCAGCGCGTCGCGTAAGGTTCCCTGCGGCTGATGCGGCGTGAGGCAGGCCGAGAGGTCGGTTCGACTGGCCCGCAGATGCGCGGAGTCTCCGTAGAGAATGATGCCTTCCTTGTCGCAGCCGAGTAGGTGCGAGACTCCGGCCGCCAGCAGGATGCGGCAGCAGGCCGTGCCAGCGGCACCAAGTCCATTCACGACGATGCGGACCTGGTCAAGCGGTTTGCCCAAGACGGTCAAGGCATTCGTCAGCGCTGCCAGGAGAACGACGGCCGTACCATGCTGATCGTCGTGCATCACCGGAATATCGAGTGACGTCTTGAGGCGGCGTTCGATGTCGAAACAACGGGGAGCACCGATATCTTCGAGGTTAATTGCCCCGAAGCCGGGAGCGATCAACTCCACAGTCCGCACGATCTCGTCAGGATCTTGAGTGGCGAGACAGATGGGCCACGCGTCGATTCCCGCCAATTCCCGGAACAGCATCGCTTTGCCTTCCATGACGGGCAAGGCGGCCTCAGGGCCCAGATTGCCCAGTCCAAGCACGGCCGAACCATCGGTGATTACGGCCACGCTGTTGCTCTTGGTCGTAAAAGCAAACGCTTTGGATGGGTCCTTGGCGATCGCTTGCGCCACACGGCCGACGCCGGGCGTGTAGACCATCGAGAGTACATTGCGAGTGGTCAGCGGCAATTTGCTTCTGACCTGAATCTTGCCGCCCAGATGAAGGAGAAAGATGCGATCCGAGGCCGACAGCACAGTGACGTCGGGAATCCCATTGAGTCTGGCCAGCACCCGTTCTCCGTGCGCTTCATCGCGCACGTCGAACGTGACATCTCTGACCATCCGATCCGCTGTGGCCGACGCGAGGTCGACGGCGCCGAGATTTGCACCTTCGTCGGCAAGGGCCGACGCTACTTTCGCAAAGATGCCTGGTTTGTTCGCAAGTTCGAGGCGAACGGTCAAGCGATAGTTTGAATAAGGGCCGATATCGTTCATGTCATATTACAGCCGCCAACAAGTCACTTCAGTAACCATACCATAGTGGCACAGACGGGAGCCGCCGGTTAATTTCTGACGGTCATGTAAGTCGATTGACAACCCAAACAGGAATTGAGTACGTTCTGACCAGGTTGTCTGATGGTCAGGCAAACCACTTACTCTAAATCAAGGGGGGGAGAGTTATGAAGCGCATGTTATTGGCAGTCATGGCGGTGGCAGTGGCGATTTCCTTCAGCGCGCCTTCGTTCGCCGGTGAGGAGAAGAAGGACAAGAAGGATGAGAAGAAGGGCGGCCACGTCCTCGTGTACGGCGATGAGAACAAGGACAAGAAGGACGAGAAGAAGGGCGGCCAACTGGGCGATCCAGAAGAAAAGAAGAAGGACGAGAAGGGCAAGTAAGCCTCTCCCCTGCCCCTCTCCTGGATTACACTGGATTACAACAAGAAGGGTCTACGACATCCGTCGTAGACCCTTCTTGTTTTCATCGAACGGCGTAATTGACCCGTTTCTCAGCAGGGTGCTACGGTGGCTTATGTCGTCCACTGCGCCCGCCCGTCAGCCCAATCGGCTCGTTCACGAAACCAGTCCGTATCTGCTCCAACACGCCCATAATCCCGTTGACTGGTATCCATGGGGAACGGAAGCATTAGAGACCGCCAAAAAGCGAAATTGTCCCATCTTGTTGTCGATCGGCTACTCCGCCTGCCACTGGTGCCATGTCATGGAGCGCGAATCGTTTGAGAGCGAAGCGATCGCTGCATTGATGAATCGCTCGTTCGTCTGCATCAAGGTCGATCGCGAAGAACGCCCGGACCTCGATGAGATTTACATGGCCGCGACCGTGGCAATGAACCAGGGGCAAGGAGGCTGGCCGATGACGGTCTTTCTCACCCCTGAACAGCAGCCGTTTTTCGCAGGTACTTATTTCCCCCCTGAAGGACGCTGGGGTCGGCCGGGATTTCCTGAAATCTTGAAGAAGATCGCTGATCTGTGGAGCCGAGATCCGAACGGGTTGAGACATCAGGCGCAGGAGCTCACGGCGCGCCTCCAACGCGAGTGGCAGACGCCGGCGCCGGTCACGGTCAGCGAAGAAGCCTTGGATACCGTCATTGCCGAATACCAACAGGATTTCGACGCGCGGTTCGGAGGCTTCGGCGGAGCGCCGAAGTTTCCTCCCGCCGCGGCTTTGTCTCTGCTCCTGCGATGCTACCGGCGCACCGGCGATCGGAGGGGGCTGGACATGTTCAAGTCCACGCTGGATGCCATGGCCGCGGGGGGAATTTACGACCATATCGGGGGGGGATTCGCACGGTACTCCACGGACGAACGATGGCTCGTACCTCATTTCGAAAAAATGCTCTACGACAATGCCCTGCTCGCACGGACGTACCTTGAAGCGTTCCAGGTCACCGGACATGAGCCCTACCGCGGCGTGACCACTGACGTGCTCGATTACATCCGGCGCGAGATGACGCATCCTGAAGGCGGATTTTATAGCGCCACTGACGCCGACTCGGAAGGCGTCGAAGGGAAGTTTTTTGTGTGGACGCCAGCGGAGGTCGCAGAGGCCGTCGACGACCCTGCGGACGCAAGGCGATTCTGCGCCTGCTACGATATTACTGCGCAAGGCAATTGGGAGCACAAGAGCATTCCCAATCGGATGCGACCGCTCGACGCCGTCTCGCGTGAACTGAACCTCACCACGGATGAGCTCACCGACACGATCCGTCGGGTGCGGCCTCTCCTCTACGAGGCTCGGAAACGTCGGATTCCTCCCGGTTTGGACGACAAGATCATCACGGCTTGGAACGGCATGATGATCTCCGCCATGGCGGAGGCCGGCCGCGTCCTGAGTCGCACCGATTATACCGATGCCGCCCGGAAGGCTGCCGATTTTCTGCTGCGGGTGCATCGGGCGGACGATCAACGCCTGCTGCGAACGTCTCGGAACGGTCGGGCTCATCTCGACGCCGTCCTGGAGGATTACGCGTTTCTGGGAGAAGGCTTGGTCGATCTCTATGAGGCGGTAGGCGATGAGCGGTATCTCGATGCGGCTCGACGCTTGGCCGAGCGGCTGCTGCTCTCGTTTCATGATCGGGACCAGGGAGGGTTTTTCACGACGGCCATAGAGCACGAGGCCCTAATCGTGCGCGGGCGCGAAGGCGCCGATGGGGCCACGCCGAGCGGGAATGCGGTTGCAGCCATGCTTCTTGCGCGGTTGTCCTTTCATTTCGATCGTGCCGACTTCCGAGAAGCTGCGGTCGGCGCTGTACGGGCGTACGGGAAACAGCTGCTGCGCTTTCAGCGCGGGTTCGCCAAAAGCTTGGCCGTTGTCGACTTCTTGACCGAAGGACCGATCGAATTGGCCTTGGTCGGCGCACCGGAGGACGGCGGGTTCCGGGCGCTCATGGATGCCGTGCGTGCGCCGTATCTCCCGAACCGTATTCTCGCCGTCACCGGCCGTCTCGACGGGGGGTCTCCTCACCCGCTTCTCGCCGGCAAACAGATGGTCGATGGCCGGGCCGCCTTGTACATTTGCCGCAATTTCTCATGTCAACGGCCGTTAACCGAAGCTGGAGCCGTGGCCGATGCGCTGCGCAATGCTTCTCCCCGGTCCCGCGGTTCAGCCGGCTTGAAACTCCAGGGCCGGGTGCTGACCGGTTGTGCGACCATCGAAGGCACCGGTCGATATGCCGCCCGCATCGTCAATCAGCCGCGCTCGGACGGGCGGCTTGAGTACGGCTTTACGCCGTTCGGCAAGACGGCCTTGACCGGTTCTCGGTTGGGATTCGGCTGCTATCGCGTGGACGGGAGCGACCAGGAGCACCGTAGCGCGCTGACGGCCGCGTTACGGTCGGGTATCAACGTGATCGACACCTCGACCAATTATATGGACGGCGAAAGCGAACGCCTCGTCGGGTCAGTGCTTCATGGACTGGGAGCCAAAAACGAAGTTGCCAGAGACGAAGTCATCGTGGTTTCCAAGATCGGCTATGTCCAGGGGCAGAATCTCAAGAACGCGGAAGCCCGCGAACAGGCCGGCCGTCCGTATCCCGACATGGTCAAATACGGCGAAGGCATATGGCATTGCATCCATCCGGAATTTCTCGCGGAGCAACTCGAGGCGTCTCTGGATCGTCTGGGGCTGGCCACGCTCGATGTATGTCTGCTGCACAATCCGGAATACATGTTGTCTGACTCCGAGAAGCGGGGCGGTGGCGTGCTCAGCGACGTGCGGCGACAGTTCTATGCGCGCATCGAGCAGGCGTTCAGCTATTTCGAGACCCAGGTGGCCGCCGGCCGCATCACATGGTACGGCGTTTCCTCCAATACCGTGGGCCGGGATGCGGAGGATCCTGAAGCCACCTCATTGTCGAGTTTTCTATCGGCGGCGGCGAGGGCAGCGGCAGCCTCGGGGATGTCGAAGCATCACTTGGCGGTGCTGCAATGTCCGATGAACTTGTTTGAAAGCGATGCGTGGAGCCGGCGAAATACGGGACCACGACAGGAACACACCGAGCTGGAGCTCGCTCAGCAAGAAGCACTTGCCGTCCTTGTGAATCGTCCACTCAATGCGATGCCAGGCGGATCAAGCGGCATGCTCCGCCTGGCCGAAATGCCGCTCGAGGGCGAGACAGGCAGCATCGAGGACGCCTTGCGAGCGGTCGGCGAACTCGAGCAGGAATACCGGTCCAAGCTGGCTCCGGCGATACCGTATGGCGGAAAAGGGATTGAGCCGAAGGACTTTTTTACTTGGGCCGAAGAATTGGGCGCGGTGCGGAGCCGGATTCAAGGGCTTGAGCACTGGGAACAAATCGAGCATCAAACGCTTGCCCCGCACATCAATCAGGTCTTGCAGGCCCTCCCTCGGATTCTACAGGGAGAAGCGGCGAAACAATGGGAGGACTGGAGAGACCGGTATATCCCGAGGCTGTTGCCGCTGCTCGGGATGCTGCGTCGTGAGGCCGCTGAAAAAAGCCGCGCGCGCGCCGAAATGGTGGCGGGACGAGTCAATCCACTACTGCCCGATTCCAAGCGAGCCGAATCGCTCTCGCGAAAGGCCTTGTGGGTGCTCGCCAGCACCCCGGGCGTGACCTGCGTGCTGAACGGTATGCGAACAGTACGTTATGTGAAGGATTCGACGGCGCTTCTTGGATGGAAGCCCCTGACGGAAACGGGACGCATCTACAAGGCCGTCGCTGAGATGACCGGTCTCTGAGACTACTTCGACGTGCGGAGCAGGTCTTGCCACGAGCGCAAGACGCCGCCGACCCACGAGGGCTCTTGCGGAAGATCGCGCCTCGCCGGGGGTCGTCTCGAACTCAATTCCTGTATGCGTTGTTCCACATCCCGGTAGGTGGGATCCTCCCGCCTGATCCAGCGATACGCTTCCAAGGTTTCCGCTGTGCGCTCCAACATTTGCAGGGTGCGCCCCAGGACATACAAAATTTGCACGAGCTCTTTCGTCGACGCGGGAGAGTATGTCAGCGCTTTTCGAAACGCCGTGACGGCCTGCTCATACCGTCCGGTCGACTTGTGACAGAGTCCAATCTGGGCATAGGCTTTCAGGGCATAGACGCGCCCTGCTGCCGCCTGCTCGAACTCTTCGATGGCCTGCTTGAATAACCCCGCCTTCCGGAGCACGAGTCCCCGTTCATATCGTTCGGCGGCGCTTAGCTCGACATCCATGTAAAGATCCCTTTTGGATACACCTTTGCTTGAGCGGTATTGAGCAAAAGATGGACCATGGGCCGAGTGTAAAGGACTGTCATTGTGGGTCAACGAGTTAGTAAGGAAGGGAAC
>JBKPKC010000348.1:0-3080 GCA_046765595.1 Nitrospirota bacterium | reverse complement strand
GGCTAGGCACGGATTGGATTGCAGCGGCGAATTCATAGTTCCACATGGTCTGCCGGCTCCAGGATACACTCACTTGCCACTGCGGTGACGGGGTACGGCGGCAGGAAGGATATTACGCGATTGTGTTCGGATCGATCATGTCTATCCGCGCTTGCTTTTGGTGATCTTTTTAAGAGCCGAACCTTTATGCATAGCGATATGGTCGGTCTTGTCGCTCTGGATCAAATACTGTGGCTCCTTCTTCGAGGCGCGAACGGTGTAGGTTTTAAACTTCATCGCGGAAGTCACCTTTTTTTTGATTGTTCCGCGGACGCGCCCCGCTTCCGAGTTCCAACTGACATGATCGCCAACTTTGAATTCGGATTTCATCGGTCTAAGGCCCTGTAGATGCTGGTGTTGGCATGGTTGCGCTGGTTCTGACGGTCGGTCCAACAGCAGGTGAAAGTACACCAGTTCACCGTGTGGGCGCGGGCGTTCCAGAGCGCGGTGAATCGCAGCGTAGTCAAGCGGCTCTCGACTGTGCCCCCCACTTTACGTGGTTTCATGCGCCTGCGCTGCAAGCGCCGGCGTACAGTCCGCTCGGTTCCGGTCAGTGCGCTGCCGATCGCGACATCGAGGGAGACGTCCTGGGCTTCGAACACCACGCTTGAAAGATTGCTCAGAACCACTTTGATCCGGCAGACTTGGTCGATGCCGCCGCGCGGACCATTGATGTCCTTCATGCGAACGCTTACCCGCTCGATAGCGTTTGCAAACTTTCCAAGTTTCCGGTTCAGTTTGTGCCGGATCTCAGTTCGTTTGTCCTTGGTGAGGCGAGCTCCTAACACGCGTATGTGAGCCGGAACCATCCGCACATCTCTAACGCTGGATTTCCGCTTGAGTGGTCTCGGGATCCAGCCTGGGAATGAAGGAACGTGTTCCGTCCATAACATCTCTCCTTGCGACCGAAACGCTCCGTCTGGAGCACTAGCAACAGAAAACGCACGTCGATTGCCTCTTGCGTCCGTTTCAGATGGATTCATGAGCGTCATATTTTCAGATGAGTTCGTCAATGACTTGTTTCAAGACCACCGCCTGGTTGTGCTTCTCATCGGCTGCGCCATACACGAGCGTGATCGTCTGCTTGCGCGAGAGGTGCGCAAGTTTCTCCAGCTCATCCATAGACGGTTTCAATTCCCTTCGATACCGCCTACGAAACTCATTCCATTTGGCGGGATCGTGTCCGAACCATTTTCGGAGCGACGTGGCAGGAGCCAAGTCCTTTCGCCACTCAGCGATGCGCGCACGTTCCTTCGTGATTCCCCGTGGCCACACCCGGTCAACTAGGATTCTTGTCCCGTCGCGAAGACTGGATTCACTGTATGCTCGTTTGATGCGTATCATGTCCAATTCTTTGCCCTAACTACGGCCCGTACTTATCCATTTCTTGGTTCTGTCCGCTCTGATGCCGATGAGAAGAGAAGATAATCCGCATCCCACTCACATCGACCTCATATACGGCTTCATGGCTCTGGGGATCAAGGTATGGCGGTGTCCGGCCAAGAGGCATGACCAACAGCGAGGTTGAAGGACGTGTAACACATTAGAAAGGGTCACAATCTGCGTCCACGACGACGTTGGCATTCCGCTCATCCAAGCATGACAGGTGGAAATGCAAGCTGCCTGGCCGGTCCTAGCACCGCGGTTGTTTTTACGGCTCGAGGCCCATTCTCAACCCACGTCCGATCCAAGCTCGCAGCAGATCGTGGCGACTCACTGAATAGGCCACTCTCCCATCCTTCTCGACGAGAAGATTCAGTACACATTGCTCGTCCATCCTTGGGGTAGCGTCTGCGATGGTCGTGGACGAGTGCACCGCAATAGGACCGACCCGCTACTCCATGGAGTATCTTGGTCTTGCCTGTGCATGCGGTCTGCTAGAGAAACCCCTCATCCTCGCCCATCGGAGTAGGTTCCTTTGAACCTATCAGCCTAGAGAAAGGAAGCGGACGGTTCTAACAATGAACGGATCGCACAAAATCATTTGCCCCGCACGCATTCCGGTTCGGAAGCATCATCGAATCAATAAGATTCCCACAATGGACACGGGGTATTCCCTCGGGTTTTCCGGGTAAGCTTTCGGATCATATCTCCGTGTGCTTTTCATATTTAGCCTCCGTTCACTCATGATTATAGTCCGATCAGATGATGAGCCCATGAATGGATCATGAAGTATTCTTCATGGATCGCATTCGTAAGGCTTCGTGCCATTCACAGAAAGCTCGAATAGCACGACCCGTGGCTCAGTGGACTACGGGCCTTCTTAGCGGTTCGAAGGCCGGCTAGCCATGCGGCAATCCACGCTCGGTTATGAAAACTTGCTTGGGAACTGTGTCGCCAACGCCGTTGTCAGCGCGTCCGCAATGACATAGACATGTTGCTTCATGACCTTCCAGGTCTCCACCTCGTGCACATAATCCTTCTCCTTGAACTGCGTGATCTGGAGGACATGATGCGCCCCGTGTGCAGCAATCAGACCGCGAACGGTATCCTTTGGAAGATGAGGATTGGCTCCGCTAAGAAACACTGCGATATCGTCGGCATTGGAAGCCAAGTGTGCTAGTGCGGCATCTTGCTGTAGCCTGTTTCCTGCGACCGTTGCTTCTGAATAATCCTTCACTGCACCATAATGGACGGCGAGTAAACTAAAGAGTTTCTCGGACGCTTTCTCGCCATAAAACGGACTGATGCTATTTCCAATCTTTTTGGCATTGGCCACGACTTCCTTGTCGGCAACATCCCGCGCCGCGGCATTATTTACCGCATTGTCCAAAACAACATTGCGAATCCAGAAGATATGTCCTGACCACAGGTCGCGCATCGCTGCCTTTGTGTCTTCCAGACGAACAGGATCTGTACTATCGATCGAGCGGACGTCGTGCGCACAGCCTGTTAGGCCAACGATCGCGAGCACTGCCGCTGCTATAGAGTGATGTATCTGACCCATAAAACCCTCCATTTGAGTATTGGTAAGCTATTTCTGTTGTCTCTCGAAGCTGTAGGATTTCGAGCTGCTTACGTATGCTTCCGATCCTCTCGCC
>JBKPKC010000347.1:0-4617 GCA_046765595.1 Nitrospirota bacterium | reverse complement strand
TGCTTCATCCTTTCAAGGGCAGTTTCGACGGTCCCTATGTCGAGTGCGTGAAACGGGCTGCTAAGGCGGGATTTGGGAAGGAGCCGGCATTCATTCGCGAAGGGGGATCTATCGGGGCGATGGTGACAATGCAAAAGGCGTGGAAAGTGCCGATCCTCTTTCTCGGCCTCAGCCTTCCTGAGCACGGGTATCATGCACCCAATGAATATTTTGATTGGGGCCAGGCCTCGGGCGGCATGAAGGCGTTTGCCCATTACTTTGCGGAACTGGGGAAAATGGGGAAAGGCTAGTCAGCGGGACCCTGAAATCAAACTTCAGCCTGAAACTGCCAGGGCCCTGGGCGGCCGGGGACGGCGACTGCGGCTGCGATGTGCTCGATATAGGAGCGGCGGGGGATTTCTTGGGCGCCCAAGCGCAGCACATGCGGCGATGACTGCTGGCAGTCGATGATGTCGAAATTCCACGTGTGCAGGCGGCGCACCAGGCACACCAGCGCGACCTTCGAGGCGTCATCCACCTTTGTAAACATCGACTCTGCGAAGAAGGCCCGGCCGATCGCCACTCCGTAGAGTCCCCCCACCAATTGACCGTCCCGCCAGGTTTCCACTGAGTGGGCGTAGCCCTCGCCAAAGAGCGCGGTATAGGCTTCGATCATGGCCGGCGTGATCCATGTCCCGCCTTCGGGATATTGCGGCCGTGGCCCGGCGCAATGCCGCACGACCGTTTCAAAATTGGTGTCGAAAGTGACGGTGAACTGCTCCGGCCGGAGACTGCGCTTCAAGCTGCGCGAGATGTGGAGATGTCCAGGAAAGAGCACCGTGCGAGGATCGGGTGACCACCACAGAATCGGCTGGCCTTCGTTGTACCAGGGAAAGATACCGTGCCGATAGGCTTCGAGCAGCCGTTCGGTGCGCAGATCGCCGCCGATCGCCACCAGGCCTTCGGGCGTGGCATGCTCGACCGAGGGAAAGCTGAGGTCGCGAGGATTTCGGCTCAACCTGACCATGGCTGAGCGGTGTGCATCACCCTTTGTCGGACGCTTCGGAAGCGAGAAGCGGTTGAAAAATCGGATCGGCGTCGAGGACGGATTTCAATGAGTCTGCCCCGATGAAGAAGGCCCAGATCTGCTGCGTGTTCCCCGGCACCTCGCCGAACCATCGTTTGGCTTCAATGAGCCGCTTGAGGATCTCGCCGTTATCCCGGTTCGGCGTGAAGAGCAGGCTATAGGCCTTCGTGTACTCGGCGATAAACTTGTCGAGCGGAATCTCCGCGAAGGTGCCGGCCTGGTCGGCGTCCTGATAGGCGGCGCGCACGTCTTTGTCGTCGAGATTGCGGTTCCACGCGACTTTGTTGATCCGTGACCAGGCCAGTTGGAGCAGCGCTTCGGCCTTGGCGCTCTTCCGTTCGGCAGGCACGTCCTTGACCAGCTGCTCGTGGACTTCGATGGAAAGGTCCTGGTCGAGGTTCCAGCGGAGGGCCGCGCCCCATCTGAAGCGGTTATCAAGTTGTTCGGGTCTCACCTGTGCCAGCGTCCGCAATGCGGGAAGTAGGCGGTAGAGATAGTCGGCCGTCGTCGGCTGGTCCAACCCTCCCATCTCCATGTCGAGCGAGAGGTCCAGCCGCTCGCCTTGGGCGTACACGTTCCAATACTGCTCGTTGACCGCCATCGCCAAGGCCGGATCTTTGACGTTGAGTTTGTGCGCCTGCACCGCCTCGCGCAGAATTGCGGCATAGAGATCCTTCGTCAGGACGGTGAGCGCTTCCGGTTGATTCGGATCGATGATCAACACGCGGTTCAGCAGGGCCACGCGATCGCGCAAGCCCGGAAAGGCCGCCGCGCGGGCAGCCGAGGCGACGAGCAAGCCGGGGGCATCATCCGGCCCCCACCACACGACGGAGCCGGAGATCGCCTTACTGGCTTCCGTCGCGAACGGGATAATTTCCTGCGGGACGCCGTCCACGGGACTGCCGTCGTTCACGAGCAGGTTCAGCACGGCCGAGTCGTTGGGAAATCCATGCTTCTTGAGACCGGAGAGGACCACCCATTGCGTGTTGAGACTCTTCACGGCCCGACGACCCGGTTTGACCGTGTTGGTCCACTTGTAGCTGCCCGGAGCTTTCGTGATCGGCGCAGTGAGCGGATCCTGATAGGCCACATTGAGGGTGACCAACGTGGCCGGCACCGAGATTAGCGGTGCCTGCGGTCGCACGTGAAAGGAGGCATTCGGCAGGGGCGTCGTCGAGACCGGGGTGACGCGAAGGCCGCTGCCGGGGGGCGACACCCCGATGACATCCATCACGTAGGCGGATGCGGGATAGTGTTCGAGGTCATCGCGGAAAAAGGGCAGAGCGCCATTGGTCGGCCAGAGAACCTCCATGCCGCCGTCTACCCGCGCGAGGGCCGGTTCGTGAGCCGCCTTCAGTTCGCGCCAGCACGATTCAGATGAAGCGTCGGACGATTGGAACGGTGCGACGCCGGCCTTGGCTGCCACGGACCGATATTGACAGGTAAAATCGAGATTGGCGGTCTTGACCGTGTCGCCTTTCGAGACGGCTTCCGCATACTGGACCGCGACGGCCGCAGCCGGCGACAGGGTCTTAGATTTGTTCTTTGAGGGAGCTGCGTGTGCCGTGGCGGACGCGGCGAGGAGGAGCATGACTGAGGCCGCTGCCGTCAACACCAAGCGACATCCTGTACGATCTGCACACCTGATCATGACCAATTCACTCCTTGAGACAACAAGAGGTAAAGCCACGCACTGTACCACGCGGATTTTGCAGTGCGAAAGGGGGGCCAGCCGGCGCAGTCCCCCTTTCAGGGTTGCGGGGGAGCTGGAGTGGCTGAACGGGTAAACTTCACCATCGAGCGGATATAGGCGAGCACGGCAGCCTGATCGTCGTGAGACAAGCGTTCTTCCCAGCCCGTCATTGCGGTCCGAGGTTTTCCTTTCGCGATGATCTTCAACAATTCCTGATCCGATTTAGCCGAGGTTTGAGCGGAGATCAAGTTGCCGGGCCGCGGTGACAGTGAGGAGGCCTGTCGGCCATCGCCTCGACCCTCAGACCCGTGGCAGTCGGCGCAATGTTGTTCGTAGATGGTCCGTCCGCGCTCAAAGTCGGTTGCGGCCGAAGGCGCCGCTGAGGTCGGGGCAATGGAGCTGAGCACCCATTCGAGCGCCGCCGCGGTCAATGCCAGTACCGATGCGGTCCTGAGGCGCTGCGTCACGGGCGGCCCTCGGGTTTCGAGGCCCGCAAAATATCCTGCCGGAGTCTGGCGCGATCAAACGCCGACAAGGGAGGCGGCTGATGATGGCGGCATAAGCGCACGGTATCGCGCAGGGACGCGATGAACTCTTCGCAGTTTGGGCAGGCGCCGAGATGCCTCCGCAATTCGGCGCAAATATCCTCGGGCAACTCGTCGTCGATGTAGGCCGACAGTTGGCGAAGAATGTCGAGACATCGCCCCTCTCCGGGTGTATGCCGATGGTCAGCGCCGGATGCAACCTGTTTGCGGCTCATGAGCCCGCCTCCTTCGGTTGCCAGCCTTCGTGCGACTGTCGAGCGCCTTCCCCCATCCCGCGTGCACTGAGTTCACGCCTGACGAATAATCGCGCCCGATGAAGCCGCGACTTGACTGCCCGCTCGCTCAACCCCATGACGGCTCCCGTTTCGCCGGCCGACAAGCCTTCCATGTCTCTCAGCACCAGCGCCATGCGATATTTCTTGGGAAGCTTGTTGATGGCCTGGTCGAGCGCCTCGCGCAACTCCTTGTTTTCGAGCGCCTGCTCGGGAGTCAATCCGTCGATCGGAACCTGTAGCCGGAACTCGCCTTCGGAGGTGGGGACAAACTCCTCGAGTGATAGCTCACGCTCAGGGGCTCCCTTCCGTTTTCGCCGCATGCGGAGACATGCGCGGGAGGCGATGGCATAGAGCCATGTCGAGACCTTGGCATCTCCCCGAAATTGGGTAAGGCCGCGATACGCACTCAAAAACGTTTCCTGCACCAAGTCTTTCGCCGATTCCACCTCTCCGCAGAGACGATGGGCATAACGGTACACGAGATCGACGTGCTCTCGGTACAGTTTATCAAACGCTTCGGCGGTCTGGGGAGGATGAGGATCAGGCCGTGCCATCGTCCGCGAGTCTAGGCAGCGCATAGCGGCCGTGTCAAACCGGGCAAGGCGCCGCGGGGAGCCTCGGAAGCGGCGTTACGTCGCCGGTTTCGTGGACTTGAGCACCTGGACGGTCACCCGGCCGTCGTCGATGTGCAACGTCAGGGGTTGTCCGACTTTGACGGGAGGGACGCCGATCTTGGCGTTGACCATCACGACTCCGACAGGGGTCCGGAAGAACACAAAATTAGATTTTGTTTTGGATACGGAACCCGACAAGAGCACGTGAGCCGGCGATCCCGAAGGTGGTGCCTGGCTGATCTGCAAATCGAATTGCAGATCATGGACGCCGATGATGGTTTGGGACTCGTCGACTTCGACGGTCACCTGATCGCCTTCCTGATAGGCGGAGAGTTTCCCTTCCTGCGTGCCGTAGTGCACGGTTTGTTCGCCCTCCGCGGTCCAATACTGGAGTGTTTTCGACGAATCGGGACCGGGGGTCATC